>CAZGVP010000021.1:0-18989 GCA_964529135.1 uncultured Caulobacterales bacterium
GTTCGGAAAGGGACTGGGCTCTTGCGTTATACGCAGCTTGATTATCTTTGGTCACCACAGCCAGCTGGTCGTTTATGGTCTCGATCCGGTATTTATGACTAAATTGCTGTGAAATTTGAAGCGAAGCCAGAAAAACCAAAATAGCTGCTGCGCAAAGTGCTACACGTCCTGGTGAGAATGTAAGAGCAAAGTTTTCTGGCTCTTTATCAACCAGAGGAAGGTCATTACGCCAGGTGATCTCTTCTGCATCAGGAACTGGGGCATTGATGTTATGATCTCGAAGTTTTCCTGCTCGAAGGAAAAATTGCCAATCGTTTTGTGTTGGTTTCTTTTGCCACCACCTGGATGCTTTGAGGGTACCGTCTTCCCAGATCTCACCTTCAACACCCTCCAAACATTTGACGAGTCGCACGCCACTTTGCATTGGAGTGCGTGCTAATGTCTCCGGAATGGCAACAGTGTTAGATAGCGAGAGGTTTGCGCTAACTGGGGTTTCTTTATTCCAGCTCCATAGTCCTGCCGTACTTGAACTGGAATGATCCGGAACGATCCGGATACGCGCTGAGGGAAAGCGTTGATTATGCGTTGCCTGTAATTTTGCAGCGCGCACTCCATTTCGACTTGCTGCCGGCAGTTTTATTCGCGTGAAACTGCACAGGTTACGCGCAACAATATATACCGTAGGCATAAAGGCGAACGACTGGCGGGCTATCGTAATCGATCCGTTTGCCTCTACGGTTTTAAGGGAAGGTTGAAAAAATGAACGGATAGTCATTTATTGATTTCCCTGTTGTCGATTCTGTTGTCTCCCGCTCACGTTCATTGTCTCCTGCTATCGTGTTTTCTTCAGATTCGGTCTCTGAGTGGAAATCCGTTTCTCTAGCTGCCAATATAGAGCTAAATGCAGGTTCTCCGAAGTGAATGCCATCTGTACGCTCGGAGATCAGGAATCGCTTGAAAGGTTTTTCAACATGATTGGCTGATTTCTCAATCTCTATAGAGCGGCTAGATCCTCCAGCACCGGGGATGCCAAGCAAGAATCGGGCCCGGTCACGCGGTCTTTCGTCTGATGAGATGAGCTGTTGTATCGTCGTTGTCTCATTTATACCCCCCTGTTGAGAAAAAGTATCCTCCAGGATGGGTAAAGCAAAAATTGGTTTAATGGTGCTATTCAGGGGATATATTGTCGTGATCTCGGATAGGTTTTTCCAAAATATTTCGCCCATTTCTTCTGGAATAGATAGTAAGTCGCCGATTTCTAAAACATGGCGCAATGGTGAATTTGACGGTGGTGGCTTGCCATAAAGCCTATACTCTGGACGCTCTCCACCGCGGAATCGTCTTTCATTATCAGTATCCATAAAGTCAGAGAGTTCGGCTGCCAGTTTTTCTGCATCGGTTGAGGCAAAACCTGCAAAAGTAAACAATTGGCCTAAAGCTGGTTCATCGAGTCCATTGAGAGGAGCATAACCAGTTATGTCTCGATATGATACGATGACGGGTAAACTTTGAGTGTTGGACTGCCGAATACCTCCATCAGCTGACCAGATTTCCCCCCTCGCTGGAGGCAAATCTGTATTGTCGTTATCAAGTGCTAAATCTAGAAGTGTTTCGTTCTCTCCAGGAATCCGCATGCCGCCAGTATCGGCAACAGAGATCATGAATCGATAAATTGTTTCTGCCTCTGCTGAGATCAGGGCGCGTTCTTGAACCGTTTTTTGTTGCAACAAACGCATATATTCCGTTGATCGGTTGAGCGCATTGTAACTGCTTATCGCGATTAGGGATATTGCGGCGATGGTTAGAAGCACAAACGGCAGAATAAACCCATTTTGCTCGAGCGATAATTGTTTTTGGCAATGTTGTTGTCGTTTGCGAGAGGGAATGTTCATGTTTTTATTCCGTCCCCAGCAAGGTTCGCAAAATGTCACTTTCACGAACAGGAAGTGCAGGATCGTTACTGATATCTGCGATAAGAATATCCGTTAGATTTCCAGTTTGAGTGGTTAATCTTATCGCTAACGGCAATTGCGGGGTGTCATATAAGTCTGAGTCGCGAAAAGGGCCGGGCTCAGGCGTTTGGTTGGGGGGCCATTGTTCGTACCAGATGCCATCTGCCCCAAGAAAATCAAATGATGAGCGGCCCTGAGGGGTGCGTTTCATTATCCAGCTTGTGTCTTCAGCAATGTAATTCAATCTTGTTTCTTCAGAATTATTCTCGATTTCTAAAGTAACATGATTAAGTGTTGGGGTTTCAAGGTGTAGTTGATTGGTTGTCAGCCCACTGATTGATGAAGCTTCGCCTTTGAAGATTGTCCTGGTTTCGTTTGGCCAACTGGAGGTCATGCCAGAAATAATGGTGCGAAGCTGGGTATCTTGCACTGTACCGCTAATCGCCCTTTGCGCTGCTTGAGTGGTTTTGCCTGATATGATAACCCACATGCTCATGGACTGGAAAAGGGCCAGAGAGGCCAGTGATGTTATTGCCAGAGCAATCAACACTTCTATCAGTGTGAAACCATTCTGGTCGTTAAATTTCATCTTACCCAATATCCTCAGGTCGTGTTGGCCGCAAATAACGTATTATCTTATAACGCAAAAACCATGCAGGTTTATAATGGCAAGCAATAGTTGAGATTTCTACTATTAACCAACCTATCTTCAGCACTATATGGTATGGGGTTTGCAGATTTGAGATGCTTGTATGGCTGGCAGGGGAGCGGGTACCTTTAATGACCGGGATAAGTATGGCCTTTTTCTCTAAAGCCCTCTTGAGTGCCTATAGGCCTGAAGTCAACAAACAGGCTGTCATCAGTGGCCTTCGTGGTAGTTAATACATGAGACGGGAAGAAAATTAGCTATGGGTGACAATAGTTATTCGTTAGTCGAGGCCGACAAGATTGATAGTCTAACCGGGTCTTCGCATGTCGCTCAGGAACAGGAAACCTTGGTTAAGAGTGTATCAAATATGAACACTAAGAGTGCTGCATTGATAGGTGAGATGTTAAGAGCTCGCGATCTCATTAGTGAGCGGGACTGCTCACAAGCATTAGCCATGCAGCAAGAGGTCGGGGGCCTCTTAGGGCAGGCGCTCGTCAGGTTGGGTGCGGTTACAGAAGAGCAATTATTGTCAACTCTGAGCGATCAACTTGGGATGAGTGTGGTAGATCCGCTAACATTGCCTGTGGATATCGCCGCCTATACAAAAGTGGGGCTGATGCTGCAATTACCGCCGCAATGGTTTGTCAGTCATAATGCGTTTGCTTGGCTCGAGGAGGCGACTGATCTTCGAGCGACAGAACCAAGTTCTGACTTAACATCGACTACTAGTGAAACTGAAACACCCGATAGGTGTATGGTTCTTCATGTTCTGGCTGCGGACCCGTTGAATCTGGTTCTGCGCGAAACCCTGGATACATTGATTGCTGGAGAAGGGCAGTGGGATGGGAAATGGGATACCCCTTCTGAAAATAGCAATAATGATGGGGATGTCGAAGCTGGAAAGACGCGATCATTTGTTATTGATGAAATACAATATCACCTCGCGACAAGCCAAACTTTGGAAATGTGCCTTTCACGTTTGCAACGTCATAAAAATGACGCAGATGATGATGCCCTTACGGATGCGACACGCTTGCGCGAGATGGCGGAAGAAGCACCAGTGATCGACTTTGTAAATAATCTGTTTGCGGTTGCGTTAAAAGATAATGCTTCTGATATCCATATTGAGGCTTTTGAACATGCATTTCAGGTGCGCTATCGTATTGATGGGGTGCTTCATTCTCGCCAAAATCAGAGTCGCTCGCAGTTTGATGCGATTGCCAGTCGTATTAAACTAATTGCCGGGATGGATATCGCAGAACGAAGGCTTCCCCAGGATGGGCGCCATACTATTCGTTTCGCCGGTAATGATATTGATTTGCGTGTTTCATCAGTGCCGAGCACTTGGGGTGAAAGTATAGTCATGCGCCTCCTGCGCAAGCAAACAGAATTGCCTGATCTTGAAGGGTTAGGGTTGATGGGCCGTTCGGGCGTTCTTTTGGAAGAAATTCTCCGTATGCCAAACGGTGTTTTCCTGGTAACCGGGCCAACAGGTTCAGGTAAGTCGACTACTCTTTACCGTAGCCTTGAAAAAATAAATGACGGATATCGCAAGATTATTACAATCGAAGATCCGGTTGAGTATGACATTAATGGCATCACGCAAATCCAGGTTAAGCCCGATATTGGATATGATTTTGCCAGTGGTTTGCGTGCTATCCTGCGTCAGGATCCCGATGTTATCATGGTTGGTGAAATTAGAGACGGTGAAACTGCGACAATCGCTGCGCAAGCATCATTAACCGGTCACTTTGTTTTATCGACTTTGCATACAAACTCTTCTCTAGCAGCGATCACACGCCTGGAGGATATTGGTCTTGAACGGTTTTTGATTAGCGCGGCTGTTAGAGGGCTAATGGCCCAGCGTCTCGTAAGGCGTTTGTGTGAAGAGTGTAGTGTACCGGCGGAACATTCAAGTGAAGGTGAGGCATTGTTTGAACAGGCCATCAAATCGGGAGCAGATTTCGACAATGCCCTGCAAAAACCCTCCCAATGGCGTGAGGCGCGTGGGTGTGAGGCTTGTGATCATACTGGCTATAAGGGCCGTGTTGCAGTTTTTGAAGTCGCTAAAATTGATAATGACTTGCGCGACGGTATTATTCGGAACTTACCACTTGGGGAGATTTTCAATATCGCCAGAAAGCAGGGGTTCCTAACTCTTTTGGAGGATGGTCTTTTGAAGGCGCGGAGTGGATTTACGACTATTGAAGAAATTCGCCGCGTTTGCGGTGGCGATGCTGGTTGAACAAAAACATGAACCAAAGATTTTTATATCTGCAAGCTGGGGAGCTCTAAAATGAGTGATGTAGCATTTGCATATAAAGCCCTTGATCAAAGTGGCCAACAAATCACTGGTACTATTCAGGCATCTGATGAAAAGACAGCATATGATGTCTTGGCCGGCCGAGGTTTGTCTCCATTTGACTTAAAACTTAAGCAGGCAGCTAGAGGAACCACTCTATTTGGGTCCAGGAAAATTCGCAAACGCGATTTAGCTCAATATGTTCGCCAACTTGCAACGCTTCTTGGTGCGGGAGTAACTTTATTGGAAACGCTGGAGACCTTATCTCAATCTGGCGCTCACAAAATGCTCGCGGAAAGAACCAAGGCTATTAAGCGTGACTTGCGTGCGGGCAAGAAGCTATCGGATGCGATACCGGCGCATCTTCCTGAATTGCCCGGCTATGTTGTGAAATTGGTAGAGTTGGGGGAGATGACAGGCTCACTGCCAAAAGCGCTCAATGATGCTGCCGAGAGACTAGATTATGAAGAGACTATGCAGTCAGAGATACGTTCTGCTCTTTCTTACCCAATGTTTTTGATGACTGTTGGTGGCGGGATTGTCCTGTTGATGTTTCTTTTTGTGGTGCCACGGTTTAGTATTTTGTTAGGCGATAGAATTGGTGAGGCGCCTTGGCTTTCTCAAATGGTGATCGGTGGTGGTGTTTGGTTGCGTGATAATTGGCCTGTGGGGGCACTCATCGTTGCTATTATCAGCGGGGTCGTGTTTTTTTGTACACGCCATAAACCTTTACAAGAATTTATGAGGTTGCAATTGGAAAAAATGCCCCTTGTTGGTAAGTTCCTATCGCAAGCTGATGTTGGTAATTGGGCACGTACAGTAGGTGTAGCGCTGGAAAATAAGGCTCCTTTGATTGATGCCTTACGGTTAGGGGAAGAGGGTGCCTCTTCACCTCGTTTCCAGCGTAATCTGAAAATTGTCCGCAGATCGGTTCGTGCTGGTCGCCCCTTGGATGAGGCCCTCTTCGAGGCGCAGCAAGATATTGAACCTGTGGTTATTGATTTAATCCGTACAGGGCGCAATGCGGGAGCATTGGGAAAAATGATATCGTTCGCCGCTGATATCTTCGAGAAAGAAGCAAAGGAACGGGCCAAGAAAATTACAGGTTTGATAGAGCCATTGACAATTTTGATGATTTCTATGGTTGTGGGTACAATTGTGATCAGCATTGTTATGGCAATGACGAGCCTGTACGATATAACTGTTTAAAGTCAGAGTGTTTTTAGAATAGATAGTTGGAGGCTAGTCGTCTTATGGGTAGTGAAAAAATTGATAAGGCAGGCAATCGTAAGAGATTGCAGTCTGGTTATTCGTTGTTGGAAATTTTAGTGGTGCTCGCTATCATTGGCGTGCTTGCAACACTTGTTGGGCCGCGCCTATTTAATCAGGTAGATCGTTCGAAAGTGACAGCTGCCAAAGCGCAAGCGCGATCTTTAAAAACGTCTCTTAGTGCATTGCGTCTTGATCTTGGACGTTACCCAACACGTGAAGAGGGGCTTTCTATTCTCGTCACACCTCCAAGTGATCCGGGGAGTGGTTCTTTATGGGGAGGCCCCTATATTGACGGGGAATTGCCAAATGACCCATGGGGAAACCCATATCTCTATGTTGAGCCTAGTCAGGATGCTGCCGGGTTCGATTTACAGCCTAAAATAATTTCATACGGCGCGGACAATGAGCCCGGTGGCGCTGGCCTTAATCAGGATATTGGAGTTTAAACTAGCGGTGATTAGGAAGAGTGCACCTCTTTGCGGTGACCATCGGCACACAAAGCAATCTGGAATGAGTTTGCTGGAAGTGCTGGTGGTTCTGGTCATCTTGGGATTGACAGTGGTGGTGACTGGCCCTCCAATGTTTAAGATATTGGAAAGTGTCGCGTTTAAGACAGAGACCGATGATTTGGCCCGGCAAATATCCAGTCTTCGAGTTGCGGCTTTGTTGGAGAAGCGAACGCTGACCCTTGAGGCTCAGGCCTTGGCTACATACGGAAATGCTAATGATGTAGAAGGTGTTTCAGGTAAAATTGGTCAACAAATAACACCAGTTAATGAGAATTTAACGCGCTCCGAGACTGAAAATTTAAGATCTGTTTCCCTGCCTGAAGGTTGGATTCTGGAAGGGGACGATATAGTGTTTTTGAAAACTGGCGTGTGCCTTGGTGGGACAATTATTCTTAAGGCACCCTCTGGCCGTGCTAAAACCCTAGCCTTCAGGGCTCCTGAATGTGAGATGAATGGCGCTGGGATCCGTTAGGGTTATGCTAACACAGTTTTGTGAATGTTCCTTAATTCACGCGTCCCCTAGTATATATAGTAGAAATTTGCATTAACTGGCTTGAATTTACCGGGCCGGCGGTCTCAAACTATTAACCACAATATGTTATTCAAGGCCTGAATATAGTTACCGGGGGTACTAAAGTTGCGTTACCTGAACTGCCTTTCAACACACTCATCAAAGCTATCTATCAAGCTTGCTGTTAGTGTTTTCGCTCTTGCCATTTCTGGCTGTACCACCACTTCAGATGAAAATGGTGACACTGGATTTGTGTTCAAAGAGCTGACCCGCCCCGTTGATGTGCGTGAATCAATTAAAAACTCTCAAGAAGATACTGGTAGCAATCGGCTTCTTGGAGATGGGGGCGAAATTGAAGAAACAGGGGATCCAAAATTTGGAGAGTCAGGTCCGCCAGCGTTTGCTGAACGTTCAAAATCCAGTCGTATCCCAAGCCTTGCAAATGGAGCCGTCAGTAACCCTGATAAAGGTGACGAACCACCTGTATTTGGTTCGGAGACAATAGATGGCTTAGTCCCTCCGTTGCCATTGCCGGCATTTATTGAAGTCGTTTTTGGGCAGATGTTATCTGTGCCTTATACAACTGGTCCTGGTGTTGCCAATCGTGGTGAGGTCGTCCAGCTACGCTCTTCAGGTAAAATGGAAGCGGGAGTATTCCTCGATCTGGTTTCCAAGGCTCTGCGTGATTATGGAGTGCGGATTACAACTGAAGGAGGTGTTTATCAAATTCTGGAAGATCAGGCTTTGAAGGCGCGTACGCCACAGTTCATTAAATCTCGTGCTAAACTCTCTGTACCATCTAATTTAAGACCTGTTGTTCAGTTCGTTGAGCTGAATGCGATTGATGCTGGGGATATGGCGGGTATTTTACGCCAAGCGTTAGGTCGCAATCAAAAATCAGTCACTATAGATTCTGCAAATGATAGTAATTTTATTATTTTGGCTGGCTTGCCTGGTGATATTGATACAGCCTTAGATATTATCTATCAGATGGATGAACTTGATTATGCTGGATCGCAAGCGCAACGCTATTCTCCAGCCTTTTGGGTTGCTAAAGAATTGCAACAGGAAATGCGTGTTATTCTTGATGCAGAGGGATGGCAAACATCGGTTTCATCAAATCTTCCGAAAACTATTCTTTTGCTTTCTATAGATTACTCCAATGATTTGCTTATCTTTACGCGCTCTAAAGAGGCGCGAGAACGGGTTAATTACTGGCTTAAAGAACTGGATTTGCCTACGCCGCAAGGGGATGTGCCAGAATTGTTTGTCTATGACGTTCAAAGTCTTGATGCACAATTGCTTGCGTCTACGGTCAACCAGGTTTTGATAGGGCAAGGTAGCAGCCCATCTGTTGGGCGGCCTAATGGCGTATTAAGTGGAGATGGCCTTGGAGCCGGTGGAAATTTTGGAACTGGTGGGTCTGCTCAAGGTTCAAGTCAAGGTCAAAATACAGGGCTTCCGCAAGGGGGAACCCGATTGGTTGTCGATACCATTGGTAATCGGCTGATTTATTCTGGTACGGCTAGTGATTATCAGCGCCTGTTACCGTTATTGCAGCAGCTTGATCGTCCGCCTGCAGAGGTTTTAATCGAGGTGACTATTGCCGATATCAGCCTGAATAGCGGTTTGAGTTATGGTGTAGATTGGTCAGTCAATAATATTGGCGACCCTCAAGTAACGTCTCGAACCGGGTTGAGGGAGGCGGATCGACTTGGTGAGGATGGAACTAGAGGGTCGAATGGGGAAGAATTGTTCGACAATCTTACGGGACAGTTTTCTGGTGGTCCAGCGGGTGTAGCTGGCCTTATTTCCAACAGTAATGTTCAGGCGAATATAACGGCGGCAGCCAATAATGGTGATCTCCGGATTCTCTCTACACCGCGCATCGTAACAAGATCCGGGCAGGGCGCGCAAATTCAGATTGGGTCTGATGTGCCGGTGATTTCCAGCCAGAGTACAGCCAATGTCGAAGTTGGTAATGGGTTGCTTGGGCTGACAAGTATTGACTATCGATCTACGGGTATTTTGCTTTCAATAGAACCTATTGTTTATGGTAATAACCGCATTGATCTGACGGTTTCGCAGGAATTATCTAACTCTACTGCTGGTAACATCGCCGGAATTCCAAGTCCGACATTTTCCAATACGAGTGTTTCAACGGCTCTTTCCCTGGAAGATGGTGCGACAGCGGTTATCGGCGGCCTTATTCAGGAAACGCAAGACATAACAAAAAGTGGCGTTCCCTTCCTGAAGGATATTCCAGGTCTTGGTAACCTCTTTTCTAGCACATCCGAAGATACATCAAAACGAGAAGTTGTTATTTTGATCACCGCTTACGTTCTTCAAGGCCAGCAGGATAAGGATGCAATTGTCAATGAGTTCTCGAGCAGTTTTAATAGGACTGGTGAGCGCAGCTTGCTGATGACAATGAGACCACGCAGATTTTAGTGTGTGACTTGTATCATCTAGAGCGAAAAGATTTGCTACCGGGTGGTTGGTTAGTCACACTCGCATAGACAGGTGCGCAACTTATAATAATCCTATGGCAGAAGTTGAAGTTAGAGCATCAGTAGCAAATTATAATTCTCAGGCTGGTTTCTCCATTATAGAGGCGCTTGTGTCTATGGCACTGATTGCAATCGCTTTTTTGCCGTTACTGGTATTGCAGGCGCAATTAGCCAGAACAGCGCTTTCTGTAGAACGGGCAGAACAGGTGACCCGCGTTGAGGCAAATGCGTTGAGTTATCTGCGTACTCTAAATCCAGCCATGCGACCTACTGGGCAGGAATCACTGGGTAGCGGTGTGCTTCTCAGCTGGGAGGCGACCCCTTTAGCCCAGCCCAGGGCGGTGCGGGCTATGAGTGGTGAACAAGGTCGTTTTGATGTGAATTTGTTCGAGATCGCTTCTAAGATAGAGTTCCCTGATGGGCGTGAGGTGTCATTCACTATCCGTCAGGTCGGGTGGGTTGCTACCCGACCTGCAGATCAGGCATTTTGAACTCGCGTTAAAACGATTTTCAGCGCATTCTCTCGCCAATAATCATTGCCTTTCGGTGCGCATGTTTCTAGGTTCCGGCAAAAGACGAGATACTTTTGGAGGTATCGCGCTACGGAGAGTGTTGAAACAATGGCAACATCTGAATTTCTACTAAATTATCTACCAATCCTGGTTTTTCTGGGAATTGCCACTGTGCTCGGAATTGGGTTCCTTGTGGTGCCGGCCTTGATTGCACCCTCAGAACCCGATGTTGAGAAAAACTCCACCTATGAATGTGGGTTCAATGCATTTGATGATGCTCGCATGAAATTTGACGTACAATTCTATATTGTGGCTATCTTGTTTATTATCGTTGATCTTGATGTTTCCTTTTTGTTTCCTTGGGCGGTTACCTTGTTTAACCCGGAATTGGGTATGGACCCGGCGTTTCGAATATTCTCATTCTTTTCAATGTTTGTGTTTTTGTTGGTATTTGCCGTTGGCTATGTTTACGAATGGAAGAAGGGAGCTCTGGAATGGCGCTAGATGATGATACGCTGATCACGCCCGAGAAAATCCCCTATGGCACGGGGGCTCGTGCGGGCTCGCCAGGCTATGACCCGGAAGACAAAGATCCGTTTTACAATGCTTTGTCAGATCAATTGGCCGACCGTGGATTTTTTACCGCGCCTGCTGATGCCCTGATTAACTGGGCGAGAACTGGTTCGCTTTGGTGGATGACATTTGGGCTTGCCTGCTGCGCAGTAGAAATGATGCAGGCGTCGATGCCGCGATATGACCTTGAGCGATTTGGCGTCGCGCCTCGTGCATCCCCTCGTCAATCAGATGTGATGATTGTAGCTGGTACTTTGACCAACAAGATGGCGCCGGCGCTGCGCAAGGTTTATGATCAGATGCCGAACCCGCGATATGTGATCTCTATGGGGTCATGCGCCAATGGTGGTGGTTATTACCATTATTCTTATGCTGTTGTGCGTGGTTGTGACCGAATTGTGCCGGTTGATATTTATGTACCCGGCTGCCCTCCAACGGCTGAGGCCTTGGTTTATGGTATCTTGCAATTGCAAAAGAAGATACGCCGTGAAGGCTCGATCACAAGGTAATGTTCCCACCTAGATGCTTACTCAAGTTACCCTGATTGGAAAGTAAAATGCAGGCTGAGAATGAAGATCTCAAAGAACTCGCCGAACATATTACGGCTGCCATCGATAGTGATATTCGTGGAACGGATATCAGCTTTGGTGAACTGACAATTACGGCACGTGCGGACCGTATAGTCCATGTATTGCGGTTTTTGCGCGACGATAGCATGACCAAATTCATCCAGATGATTGATCTGTGCGGTGTCGATTTTCCCGAGCGTAGTCAGCGTTTTGAGGTGGTTTATCATCTTCTCAGTATGCACAATAATGTGCGTATTCGCGTGAAATGCGTGGTGGGAGAAAATGAGACAATTCCATCTGTGATTGATATCTATCCATGTTCAGAATGGTTCGAACGTGAAGCATTTGATATGTATGGCATCATTTTCTCAGATCACCCTGATTTGCGCCGTATTCTGACGGATTACAATTTTGAGGGCTATCCCTTACGCAAGGACTTTCCGCTTACAGGGGAGGTGGAGGTTCGTTATGATGATGAACAAAAACGCGTTGTTTATGAGCCAGTGAAGCTCGTGCAGGAATATCGCAATTTCGATTATCTCTCTCCCTGGGAAGGTGCACAATATGTGTTGCCAGGCGATGAGAAGGGAACGGAATAGAGGCGATTGGTATGGTTGAAAAATCCGGCAAATGTCTTTGCGGCGCGGTAAGCTTTTCTGTTGTACCCAAGCATGAAGAAGGCGGCGTTCATATCGAAGCGTGCCATTGCATAATGTGTCAACGCCAACTTGGCGGCCCATTTATTGGTATATCTCTGGCAAAAGCGCCGACTATCGAAGATGACACGCGGATTGGCGTCTATCAATCATCCGAATGGGCTGAGCGTTTGTTTTGTAACACTTGTGGCACCAATTTGTTTTACAGATTTCGTGATGGTGGCATGTATACTGTTCTCGCCGGCTCCCTTGATGATCTTTCAGATGGAATACTGACCAAGGAAATTTTCATTGACCAAAAGCCAGACTATTATGATTTTGTACAACCCACCGAAAAAATGACCGCTGCAGAGGTGATCGCAGCTTTTGCCAGTGAGTCGACAGGTGGGCAGGAAGGATAAACAATGGCAGACGGAAATCATACACGCATTGTTGAGGTGACGGATTCTGCATCCGATGCGTCGTCTGATCGCAATTTTACAATTAATTTTGGACCACAACATCCCGCAGCACACGGTGTTTTGCGTCTTGTCCTCGAATTGGATGGTGAGATTGTTGAGCGGGTAGACCCGCATATTGGTTTGCTACATCGTGGCACTGAAAAACTGATCGAATATAAAACATATCTACAGGCGATCCCTTATTTTGATCGCCTTGATTATGTGGCGCCGATGAATCAAGAACATGCTTTTTGTATGGCAACGGAGCGCCTTCTTGATATTAAAGTGCCGCGCCGCGCCAGTATTATCCGCACCCTGTTTTGTGAGGTTGGACGCATTCTTTCGCATATGTTGAATGTCACAACACAGGCCCTGGACGTGGGGGCTTTGACGCCGCCGCTTTGGGGTTTTGAAGAGCGCGAAAAACTGATGGTGTTCTATGAGCGCGCGTCGGGTAGCCGAATGCACGCAGCTTATTTCCGTGTTGGTGGTGTGCATCAGGATTTACCAGATGAATTAATCACTGATATGGAACAATGGTGCGAAGAGTTTCCTAATATGCTCGATATGATCGAAGAGCTCATTACCAATAATCGTATCTTTAAGCAACGCAATGTTGATATTGGTGTTGTTACTAAAGAGCAGGCTTTTGAATGGGGCTTTACAGGTGTGATGTTGCGCGGTTCGGGGGTTGCCTGGGATTTGCGCAAATCGCAACCTTATGAAATTTACGATGAGCTCGATTTTGATATCCCGCTCGGAAAAAATGGCGACTGCTGGGACCGCTATCTGTGTCGGATGGAAGAAATGCGCATTTCCAATGATTTGATGAAACAGTGCTTGAAACTGTTAAAAGAAACGCCCGGCCCGATTATGACGGCAGATGGCAAAGTCGCGCCGCCCAAACGTGGTGAAATGAAAGGCTCAATGGAAGCGTTAATCCACCATTTTAAGCTTTATACTGAAGGCCCGAAAGTGCCTGCTGGCGAAGTTTATACGTCCGTGGAAGCGCCGAAAGGCGAATTTGGTGTCTATCTGGTATCTCAAGGCGGCAATAAACCTTATCGTTGTAAGGTTCGCGCACCAGGGTTTCCGCACTTGCAAGCCATGGATTGGATGAATCGCGGTCATATGCTGGCCGATGTTTCGGCAATCCTTGGGTCACTTGATATTGTGTTTGGCGAGATTGATCGGTAGGCATATTGTGACCGCAGGTGCAAAAAAAAATGAGTTCTCTCAAAGTGGAAATGGAACGCGCACTCATTTTGTCTTTCATGACGGGCATGTTAAATATGATGCGCACAGTGCCGATGGTGAGATGTCGTTTATTGCACCGTATGGTGGGTTAACAGCAAATAAACGCGTAACACGTGTTCGTAAAGCCATACTTTTGTGGGCCGCAATTGGTTTTTGGGTAATTGGAACAGCGCGGCTTGCGACGGATTTTTTTGCTGGCACTGTGTTATGGGCTGGGCTTGTTTTGATGTTGATTGCTTGTGTTTTAACAGGGATATATTTTTTCAAACAGTTTTCGTTTACAGCCATTCCCACTGCGCGTGGCCAGATATCTGTGCTCCATGATAATCAGCATGACAAGATCATTGATATGCTGATGGACAGACGAAAAAAACAGCTACTCGCACAATACCGTCAGAACAATTATCCCAATGCTCATGGAAGACGCCAGGCGGTGCATTGGTTATGGGAAAATGAAGTAATCTCAGAGACTGAGTATCACTCAATGCTCAAGGAAGTCTTTGTAACTAAAAAACCGACACTGACGACCGGACGTGTTTTTAATTAGATTTGTTGAAAAATTGCAATGACAGCGGCGTGCTGGTGGAAATTTTTAATATGAAAATTGTAGCAACATGTCACTGTAGAGCAGTCAAGATATCGATTAGCCAAAAACCTGGTTTCCTTCATGATTGTAACTGTAGTCTTTGCTCTAACAGTAGGGGCGTTTTGGGGGTACTTCCGTTCACCAGATGTTGAGCTAACGGGTGAGTCTCTAGGCTATCAATGTTATGGCTATGATACCCCTGCAGTGGAGACTTTATTTTGCAAAATTTGTGGTGCAACAACACACTGGATGCTCACTGATCAATATAAGGCGAATACGGATGATAAAGATCGTATGGGTATTAACATGAAACTTTTTGATAGTGATCATGTGACAGGTGTAGAGTTACAATTCCCAGATGGTAAATCCTGGTGTAAAGGCAATTTTGGATATAGCCGTGAGACCGTGATTATTAATGATACACAAGGCTTCTAGATTTTCGCTCCATATTGTATTGGCATCTTCCGAACGTAAATCTCGACGTGCCTTCTATTATCGCGTAAACTGTGGATTGGGTATGATATTGGGGTATGTATGCGTCTTGTAGTTGCGTTTCGACTTATTTTTAGAGTGTTGCTGATATCATTCGGTTGGGCTGCAATATTGACCATTGGGTTAAACGTTCTAAACAATGGTAATGTGCTGCGCTCCCTAGATGATGGTCTCTATATATTTCTTATGATTTTCAGTTATTTTGCAGCCTTGTTCACTGCATTCTCAGTGTATGGTATTATTAGCGGCGTAAGTAACCGGTTACTTGCCTTATTTGTAAGTGCTGCTGCTTTTTTTGCGATATTTTTTGTCATTCAATCCGTCTCGGTGATTATTTTCGATGTCGTTGTTGGGCCAGTTGATAATTCAATTGATGTTAATCACATTGAGGTGTTATTTCCTGACATTGATGAATTGATCTGATGGATGCAAAAAATAAGGCACCCGTTCGGGATGCCTTATTTCAGTCTCTGCAGTGTAGTATTGTATAAAAGCGCTTAAGCGGCTTTTTTCCACTTGATTTGGAATTCCAGTTCTTCTGCGCCACTTTCGCGTTCATGTTCAATGTTGAAAATTGCGGCATCTGGTACGTGAATTTTTTCACCAGCAACCTGAATCTGGAAGTTTTTACCCTTCTCAATGGAATCAGCGAGGCGGCGCAGTTTTGCAACAAATTGCTTGTGCGTGTATGCTTTTTCCAGATCGCGATCAGCTTTTTTTGCTGCGTTACGCTTTGCGGCAGGTTTTTTCGTTGCCGTTTTCTTTGCAGTTTTTTTCGGAGTAACAAGTTTCGTTACATTGGATTTTGCTGTAGTTGTTTTCGTTGCAGCAGGTTTCCTGGCTGCGGATTTTTTAGCAGCAGTCTTTTTAACGACAGGCTTTTTGGTGATTTTTGCTTTAGGTGTGGCTCTTTTTGCCATGGAGTGTCTCCTGTTATAAATTATGACAGGGTTTGGTTAACGCGAAAATCTTGCTAAATCGTTTCAAAATGAAACAAAATTGGATCAAAGATGACACATCTCAAATGCGGCACCCATGGACGTCAGAAAGAAACGTTCGTTTGCAAGCATATAACGCAAACTTTGCAGGATGGCGTGGCACGGGGGTTTGTTTGGGATTATGTAGATGGTGCCCATGAAGCAATTTGTGGTGCATGTAATGAATTGAGTGAGGCGGCGTTTCAAGCGCAGGCAGAAGAGAACGGTCGATCGCTTTGTTATGGTTGCTTTCGAGACGCTGCTGCGATTAATGGCGCGGTTCTGGATTAGTCAACTACATAAATATGCGACATTATAAGCAATATACACTAGGGTTATTGAAGTCGATTCTGGAGTTTACCGGGTGGAGAATATCAATGAGAAAGCAAATTTTTGGTCTGTTCGCGGCAGCTGGATTACTGGTGTCATGTTCTGGTGGGGACGAAGATACCAACCCTGATGGTGCAGCAGGAGTTACACCTTCCAGAGTTCAATCAGATAAGCACCCAGGTGATATGTTGATCGATCGCTATATGGAAACCTATCGAAATAAAGATAGAGAGGGTTATCTTGCTCTTCTTACAGATGATGTAATGACGGTGTTATATCCGGATTTTGTTTTCGGGGTGGATCGTACGAGCATGGAGACTGCTGTAGCCAATGATTTTTCAACTCGTCCTGAATCCTATCTTGAATTACCAGACCGGTTCCAAATCGCGGCGGACCAGTGGGTGGGTTTGGGTACTAATCATAATGGGGACCAAACTGCCCCTATGATGATTATTTTTGATCTGAATAGTGACAACACAAATATTGAGGCGACTTACACCCATATTGGTGTTCCTTCTTTTATTGACGGCGCATCCGTGACAGGGCCGACGCCCGGTATGTCGGAGAATTTGCAGGCGCTTTTAACCGAGCTGCGAGCAGGTTCAATTGGTAATGCTGATGCGATTTTTGCCCAAGAGGTCGCGTTATACGTTTATCCTCCAACTGATATTGGAGATTATGGGCCAGTGATTACCGGGCCGTCGGATGTTGCTTCTGTGCTTAACTTCAAATGGGGTGAGGGCGCTTTTATCCACGAGGGAGCAGTGCGCCAAGACACCTATCTTTCTCGTCATATGCAATTTGTGCTGGTCGGAATTCCGGGTTTAGAAGGAGAGCTGGATCGGCTAGTCTTTGTTACCTTTGGAGCAGACCCTGACGCGGTGGATTTTGAAAAGATTATCCGGGTTGATGTGATGGGCCCATCAGGTGGTTGAGCGTATAATAGCGTCACCCCAAGCCGTTATCGCAGAGCAGGTTGTAACCTATAATAATCGTGATCTTGACGGGTATATGGCGTTATTTCATGCTGATGTTGAGATTTATGACCATCCTGGGGTGATGACCTTGCAAGGAGTGGCTGCCGTAAAAGCCAGATATGCTGCCTTATTCCGGGATAAACCGCTAAATAAGGCTGAGATTATCCATCGGATCGTAATTGGCGCGCGAGTGATCGACCATGAGGTGATTTATCGCGATGGCAAAAGCCATGAAGGCTTTGAAATGGTGGCCATTTATGAGGTAGAAGACGGCTTGATAAAACGGATCGATTTTATTCGTAATCCGGTTTAGACAGAGGCCTGATTCTAGGCAGTTGATTACAGAAAAGACGATTGAGATGGCCGTAAAAAGACCCGCAAAAAACCAGCCCGCCAGTTTTGCTTGGAATGCCGACAACAAGGCCTGGTGCGAAGAGCAAATGGGTAAATACCCGCAGGGGCGTGAAGCCTCCTGTGTGATCCCGTTTTTATGGCGTGGTCAAAAACAGGAAGGCTGGATTTCGATCCCGATGATGGAGGAAATCGGCCGACAACTGGATATGCCCTATATCAGGGTTTATGAGGTGGCGAGTTTTTACACCATGTTTAATTTTGCGCCAGTGGGTGAATTTTTCGTTCAGCTTTGTGGCACCACACCATGTATGTTGCGCGGCGCGCAGGATTTGCGCGAGGTCTGTAAGAATGTGATCGGACCAGAAAATAAGGTTTCTGGTGATGGCAAGTTTTCATGGCTGGAAGTGGAATGTCTGGGCGCGTGCTGTAATGCTCCAATGATCCAGATTTCTACCAATAATGATGACCATTATTATGAAGATCTGACAGAGGAGAATTTCGAAGCCCTGTTGATTAATCTACGTGCTGGCAATGATGTAAAGATTGGCACACAGAATAAAACCCGACACACTTCCGATCCGGAAGGTGACAATACTACGCTAACCGACCCGGCACTTTATGATGGATCAGCGGCGAAGCCGTTGACTAGTATCCCTAACTCGCAACCAGTTCCAGCTGAGTAGGCAATCAAAATGTCTTTTGCACCAGGTTCAAACTCAGTCTTAGAGCAGTTTGATATGCCGCCATCGGCTGCATTCCTAGGTTATGAATTTATGGAACTGGACCGTGATGCGCAAACGATGCGTGTGCATTTTCAAGCGCGCAAAGAAATGCTTAATCCTAAAGGTACAATTCAAGGTGGGTTTCTGACTGCGATGTTGGATGATGTAATGGGTTCTATGGTGGTGGCATTAACCAGCAAAGGCTCTGTTTCCACTGATATTCATACGCAATACTTGCTCCCTGTCTTTCCCGGGCCTCTTATAGGAGAGGCCCGTGTTGTGCATATGGCGCGTGCTACTGTGTTTACACAAGCAGCTCTCTATAATGACACTGGCGAGAAAGTAGCTGCTGCCACTCAGACTGCGCGGATGGTGAAAATTCCGGGAGTAGGAGATGATTGATCGTGTTACTAATATTCAACTTAAGGGCTTTATGGGTTTGCTGTATTTAGTGAATTAAGAGCGATAAAAAACTGACGGATACATTGTAGATGCTTGAAGATAAAGATAGAATTTTCACCAACCTCTATGGCCTGCAGGACTGGGGCCTTGAAGGGGCAAAGCAACGCGGTGCCTGGAATGGCACAGCGGATATAATCCGTATGGGCCATGACTGGATCATACAGCAGATGAAAGATTCTGGTTTGCGAGGTCGTGGTGGTGCTGGTTTTCCAACGGGGTTGAAGTGGTCGTTCATGCCAAAAGAAGTTGGCGAGCGCCCACATTATCTGGTGGTCAATGCTGATGAGTCAGAGCCTGGTACTTGCAAGGATCGGGAGATCATGCGCCATGACCCGCATTTATTTATAGAAGGGTGTCTGATTGCGTCCTACGCGATG
>CAZGVP010000022.1:0-17593 GCA_964529135.1 uncultured Caulobacterales bacterium
CGCTTTATTATGATCTTGATTCGATAACAAACACCCTATAAGGATTTAATATTCCAACCGGCGGCTTTATTTTCGGGATTTTCCGAGTTTGTTTTTACCGGATTTCTTGCCTTGTCGTTTCCGCGTTAATACGGCAGGGGCATTATACTCTATCGAAGCACCACGCCCCGAAAGGCTAGCATTAGTCATCATATATGTATGAGCATTAAAGGGCTTAACATCGTTAGATACGCTCACACGCTCATATGAACCGTTTGATTGCAAACGCCAGCTTTGCTCTTCATCATTCAGATTAGCCACCATCACCTGATCAAGAATTTGATTGTGAACAGTAGGATTTTCAATAGGGCAGAAAATTTCCACTCGGCGATTGAGATTGCGCGGCATCAAATCCGCTGATGCTATATAAACCCTTGCCTGAGCACTTGGTAAAGATTGGCCATTTCCAAAACAATAAATACGAGAGTGTTCAAGAAACCGTCCTATAATACTCTTTACTCGAATTTTTTCAGAAAGGCCGCTCACACCAGGACGAAGGCAACAAATACCACGAACCACAAGATCAATTCGCACACCGGCATTGCTAGCTTCATAAAATTTATCAATGAGCTTACCGTCGACAAGTGAGTTCATTTTAGCCCAAATTGCAGCGGGTCTTTTGGCCTTGGCGTGAGCGATCTCTTCATCGATGAGTTCAACTATTTTTTCACGTGCATTGATGGGCGCGACAGCAAATTTTTCCAAAGAATCTGGTTTTGCGTAACCGGTAATATAATTAAACACGCGTGCAGCATCACGACCAATCGCGGGATCACATGTGAACAATGAAAGATCGGTATATATTTTGGCCGTAAAGGGATGATAATTCCCCGTACCTACATGCGTATAAGTTTTCGCCTCACCAAATTCCTGGCGTACTATATAAGAAAGTTTGGCGTGCGTTTTATATTCAAAAAAACCATAAACAACACTCACCCCTGCACGCTCCAGCTCACGGGCAAGTTGGATGTTCGCCTCTTCATCAAAACGAGCCTTTAATTCGATCAATGCGGTAACATTTTTTCCGGCCTCAGCCGCCTCAATCAATGCTGCTACAATCGGGGATTGGCTGGATGTCCTATAAACAGTTTGCTTGATCGCCAAAACATCCGGGTCAGCGGCAGCCTGCTTCAAAAACTGAACAACAACATCAAAACTTTCATAAGGGTGATGAACAACAATATCTTTTTCACGGATCGCTGCAAAGCAATCCCCGCCATGCTCTCGAATTCGTTCTGGAAAACGCGGATCATAAGGCACAAATTGCAAATCAGGGCGATCATCAGGAATCAATCCGCTTACCTGCGCCACACCCAAAATGCCATCAATTGCAATTAAGCTGCGAGCAGGCACATCAAGACGGTCACAAAAAAGATCGCGCATATGAACCGGTGTATCTGCATCAACCTTAATTCTGATCACATCACCGCGCCGGCGGCGCTTCAACATGCTTTCAAAAACTCTGACGAGATCTTCCGCTTCTTCTTTTAGCTCAACATCGGAGTCTCTTAAAATTCGAAAAGCACCGCGATTGACAATTTTATGCTGCGGAAACACATGGTGCAAGAAGGCACCAAGAACTTGTTCGAGAGTGACAAATCGTGCATTTTGTTTGCGACCAATTTGCCCATCAACTGAAAGATCATCTCCCGCATCCTCAGGTGGTAGTCGCACAAATCGGCCAATCTTTATTGGTACCGGGAGCAATGTTGTCATACTGCTTCCGTCTTTATGTTCCAGATCAAAACAAAGCACAAAACCCAAATTGGGAATAAATGGAAACGGATGAGCTGGATCAAGCGTGAGCGGCGTCAGTATCGGAAATATATTTTTGATGAATTCCGTTTCCAGCCAGGATAATTCATGCTCGCTAAGATCGTCGGCCTGCACAAGAGTGACATTTTCCTGTGTCATCAAAGGCAACAGTTCACGCCAGCATCGTTGCTGTTCGGTAAGTAGTTTTTTTGCTTCAATATCAATCAGGCGTAATTGTTGCGCAGGCGTCAACCCTTCCTGGCTAAGTGCAGTTATTCCCTCCCGCACCTGCCCGCGCAAACCCGCGACACGAACCGTAAAAAACTCGTCAAGATTACTACCGGAGATAGACAAAAACCGCAGTCGCTCCAGTACAGGGTGGCACGGATTAAATGCTTCCTCCAAGACCCGGGCATTAAACGCCAACCATGATAGCTCGCGGTTAAAAAATCTGTCAGGACTATTAGGGTCAATAAGAACCATCTTGGCATCTTGAGAAGATTTTTCCCCAAGCGCGCCCGGCATAACTCCATATGACACACTTTCACTACCTTGCTTATCTGAAGATAGCTCCCTAGCATCTGGTTTAGCGTTATTCCTGCTCAAGTGGTGATCCATATTCAAGTTTTATAACATCTGATGGTGGATGGCTATTTTATCAAAAAATTATTACGAATCTGCAAAGCACATAATGAAGAATTCATATCAGCTTTTCTGTTTGCATCGCCTCAATGACCTGGCGCGCCAACCCTGTACCGGGTCTTCTTTGCTCACTAAGGGCTTGCAGATCGAGAGCACGGGTAAACTGCGCTGCGGCCTCATAGGTACGCGGTAATCGTTCTGCCGCATAATTTGCAAGAGTATTAATGGCTTGGTTGGGGATATCAAACTGACGTGCTTGAATGTGTCGAGCAATCACTTTGCGCATCAAATCCTCATCAGGCTCTGGCATACAAATCCTAGGCATCGCCTCCAACCTGGTAAAAAGATCTTTTTGACCTTGAGCCCAGTCAGAAGGAACACCGCATCCAGATAATATCAGTCGAGCATTACTAGCCCGGCAATCTTCAACAAGATCAAGCAGCATGTGGGGGGCACATTCGCACGTCACCGGATCAAGCACGTAAAAATTTTCCGGTTTTTGATGACCCTCAGCGCACTTTTTGGTGGGTTGTTGCGCTGAAATAGCCGACACGCTTCTAACGTCGGTTAAAAGCTCTGCGATATCACAAGAAATCATGCTCCCGGAAACACCACTCAGTTCACTGATGACATTAACAAGATGTGACTTTCCTGACCCTGCTGATCCAAAAATTGCCAGCATTTTTTCCTCAGATACCAACCATAATTGCACAGTTTCCAGAATATGAGCGTTAGACGCTGATGTAATAAAAGCATTCCGAGTGTAGTTTGGCACAGGGGCTGGCTCGAATAGAGGAATTTGTGTGATTTTTACACTCACTTCTTCAACTGCACATGTCTAATCTATACGGGTTATCACTTCGCTCATCATGCGAACTATCTATTATAATCTACGGCGCACTCATGTGTGCCATGTAGCAAGTCACCGTTACCACATCAGTAAGCGTACTCTGGGTTATTTAGACTTACTGATTATAAGGATTTGCCACCTCACCAGCTTGCGGCACGAATGGGTCTGTATCCGGGCTGATAGCAGTCGGCAACACAGGCTGCTCCCCTTGTTTTCGATATGGCAAGTCATTTTGCGCATCACTGCCGTAGAAAGAATCGTTTTCACCAAATAATCCGCGTCGACGCTCACGTCGTTGCTGCAATGGCGCACGTTGAACCCTCACAGGCACACCTGCAGCCGTGGCTGGTGTCGCAATATTCCAGACGACATCTTCAATAGGTCCTTGATCATAAGTCCAAAGTGACAAACCCTGGCTTTCCATAGCAACGACGAGTTTACCTGGATCACCAAAAGCACGGATGGACATTTCGGCCCCTTCACGCGACAAATTACGAACCTGAACAGAACCAACCAAGGGAGTTGAAATCAATGCTGCTCTAATCTGTTTCCACTCTCGCAAAGACTTAAAAAATGCTGAAGCCTGTAATTCAGTTGAGATTGAGTGATCAATCAGCGTTTGGGCTTTCCAGCCCGCTGCATATTTTGAAACACTTGTATCAATCGCATCTTCTGCAAGCCGCGGGAAATTCCCGGACGCTGCATTGAGCCAACTTTCTGACAACACGTCACCCGGGTTTCCTGCTATCGTACCATCAGCACCGATGCTGGCTATAGCTCTGGTAACAATATTTGTGTTGTTCAGCGTATTTAATCGATCACTAGCAGCATCCGCCAACCCATTCAGAGCTTCCTCGTTGGAAAAAGCTTGATCATTTGGGCCAAGCGCACCCGATTCCCTATAACCATTTATCAATTGCACCCGGAGCTTATCTCCACCATCCGATTGGGAAAGTCTCGCATGGGCAATAATAACCTGCGATACACCATAGCGATTTGCCAGAATAGCCAGCTTTTCTTGATTTAAATTGCGAGCATTTCGAGCCGTCAAGGTCGCGCTGTCTTCCAGATCTCCCAATGGGGCCGTCATAGGGGTCAACTCATGACCAAGAGGACGCGTTTGCCATGCTCGCAGCCATGGATTATTTTGCTCCCACAGATACAAACCGTTCGCAGTTTCCAGCACCGGCAATACAAGTGCCATACGGGTTTGAGCTTCTGAATAAGGAATCTGAGAAGAAATCAAGAGGTTACGAGTTTCCGCTGGTTTAAACCTGTAAGTAATGAATGCTCGATAAGTTGTTGGCGAACTCTTTTCATCATAAACCTCAAAACTCTGTTCAAGTGATTGCAAGGCTGCATCATCCAAAACGATAGGTGATTTACCCGGTCGGCCATCCAAATGAGCAATTGAAGCGGCAGCTCCAGCTGGCTCGCCAGTTGTAAGGCGGGGCAGATAATTCCATTCCTGACTTGGTGTAAGGCGACGCAACAGCGAATCCATAGCCTGACGGCGCCCTGATTCAACCGCCTGTTTCTTGGCAGCAATTGCGCTTTCTGCCTGCGCAGATACAACAATACGAGGCACCACAAAAACCTCATCATTAGCGTAAGCAGCCATGCCAGTCACAAAACCAAGCGGCGTGCCCGCAGAAATAACCGTCACCATGCACACAGCAACTGTGAACGCCACAAGGCGGGTTGATTGGAGGCTAATTTTCATAACTCACATATTCCTGTCTCATACAACTCGTTTATTGTAGCCCGATTTCACTGACAACGCACCCTGTTTTCACCCCCGTTTTCGTCCCAGGTTTCTGGCAACATATCCCTAGCATCCCTCAATTTCACTCCAATGCCCCTTGAGAGAGGGCAACATTTTCATTTAGTCCCTTTTTCACTGTGTCATTGCATAGTCGAGCAGGGCTCGCTAGAGACTTCAATCATGACAGAAAATAGTGCCTACAAAATGGCAGGTGTTGATATTGATGCCGCTGATGCCCTGATTGACCGAATCAAACCACTGGCGAAGATGACCGCCCGCGCAGGCGCTGCTGCTAGCCTTGGTGGTTTTGGCGGAGCTTTTGACCTGAAAGCAGCTGGTTACAATGATCCGATCCTTGTCTCTGGCACGGATGGTGTTGGTACAAAACTCAAGCTTGCCATCACTACCGGTAAACATGACACAATTGGCATTGATCTCGTGGCAATGTGCGTCAATGACGTATTGGCTCAAGGAGCCGAGCCGCTTTTCTTCCTTGATTATTTTGCCACTGGCAAACTTGAACCCGGCATAGCGGAAAGTGTCATCAGCGGTATTGCGCACGGATGCAAACAGGCAGGCTGCGCGTTGATCGGCGGGGAAACGGCGGAAATGCCGGGTATGTACAGCCCCGGCGATTACGATCTCGCAGGCTTTTGCGTTGGCGCCGTTGAGCGCGATGCCATGCTGCCTCGTGAAACCCAACCTGGCGATGTCATGATTGGTATTGCCTCTTCTGGGGCCCATTCAAATGGATATTCGCTAATCCGAAAAATTGTTGACGATAGCGGCGCTGACCTGACCGCCGCCGCCCCTTTTAACAACAAGAAAAGTCTCGCCGATGCTTTGTTAACCCCCACAAGGCTTTATATCAAACCCGTTCTTCCACTTCTGCGCCACGATCATGTGCGAGCCTTTGCCCATATTACAGGCGGTGGCTTAACAGATAATGTGCCGCGCATTCTACCTGACACAATTGTTCCAGTCTATAATGAGAACGCCCTGTCCTTTCCTCCCGTTTTTGATTGGCTGCGTGTAACTGGAAAAATTAGTAAAGAGGATATGCGTCGCACATTTAATTGTGGCATTGGCGGGGTACTCATCGTTGATGAAATGCATGCTGATGAGGTTATAGCTGCACTTAATTCATCAGGAGAACAAGCACATAGCATCGGCCATCTAGCTAAGAAATAATGAAAAATGGATAAAGTCCAAACCAAAAAACTGCCTGTTGCAGTTCTGATTTCTGGCCGCGGCTCCAACCTTAAAGCCTTGCTAGAGGCGAGCAACTCTCCCGACTATCCCGCCGAAATAGTTTTAGTGATCTCAAATAAAAATGGTGCAAAAGGAATTGCGCTGGCCAATACAGCAAACATACCGGTCAAAATAGTCCGCCATAAGGATTATCCTGACCGGGAGCAATTCGATGCTGCCCTCACCGACGCACTTGAGGCAGCAAAGGTTCAACTTGTTTGTCTGGCTGGCTTTATGAGGATATTGTCAGAAAGCTTTGTCGACCACTGGAAAGGCCGCTTAATCAATATCCATCCTTCATTGCTTCCAGCCTATAAGGGACTGGATGTCCACCGCCGAATGATTGATGATGATGTCAAAACTGCCGGTTGTACTGTCCATTATGTTACCGCTGAAATGGACGACGGACCAATTATCGCTCAAAGAACTGTCCCCGTTTTACCAGGAGACACACCAGACACACTCGCAGAACGCATCCTGAAGGAAGAGCATAATCTTTACCCAGAATGTGTAATGAAAATCGCTAAAGAACAACATCCACTGAAATCATAAAACTATACCGTTCAGTCATTACTGAACCGGGTTATCCGGATTAATGAACGCGGATGCTTGAAAAAAAATTACGGTTTTTACGAACATTTTTGGGAGAACCATAACAGGTAAGGTCACCAATCCCACTCACATGTGCCTTCAAACTATCCGATGCATAAACGGTAGCATCACCAACACCTGTGACAGCAACATCCACAGCCCGGCAAATCAGATTTTTGGCATTAAGATCGCCTACCCCTGACAAATCAGCTCTCAATGCATTACAACGGCCTGTCAACTTTAGGTCTCCAACACCAGAAACCTCAACTCTAAAATTATCAACATCAATGTCATGAACAATACCGTCAACGACTCCCGAAACATGAATTTCGTGAAGGCTGGGGAGGTTAATGTTCGCAGAGATGCTTTTCTTGCCCCGGTAGCCAATCTTTTTTTGATGGCCCAGATAAAGGGTTTTATTTTCTACCCGAATAGAGGCGCGATCAAGTGCCAGTTCTTTGCCAGAAAGGCGTATGGAATAATCAGCACCGTTACGGATATTAAGTTCATAGACACCAGAAACCTTGATTCGCTCGAAATCACGATAATCAAAGGTTTTTTCTGATTTATCTCCGGCCAATGCCGGCAAAACCTTCATGCCGGGAAGGCTGAATGCTATCAGAGTGAATAATAATGCTTTCAAGTGCATGCAAAATACCGTGTAAAACTACGCAACATCTGCCTTGAATATAGGTAAAAATACGAGATTTTTCCAGTCCACTCAGCGCATCACCACCGCAGCTAATCGCATAAAACTCTGATTATCAAAATTTTCAGGCTTATTCCGCCGCCATTTTATCTATTCCGGACATTGTTGCTGAGCATTCTGCCATCGTCGCACTTGCTCGCGCGATCGGGTTTGTTAACCAAAAATCGCCCAGAGCAGAGACTAAAGGCGCATCATCGATTGCCCCTGCAGCTTCCCCAGAACTTGAACCCAATTGTGAAAGTGAGAATACGGCTTTGGTAGCGTTCTCGCTATCAGTCATTGCCCCAACAGCCGATGCTTCCAGAGTATCAATCTGACCAAAACTTGCCACATCTTCAATCATCACCTGACGCAATGCCATCAAATCATCATACGGCAATGTCTGACCAACACGATCAGAAAGCGCCCGCAAGATCGACCAATCTTCTCTAGCATCCCCTGGCGGAAATGTGGCGCGCATTGCCATTTGCACACGGCCCTCGGTATTCACATAAATGCCTGGCTGTTCTGTATAAGCCGCACCTGGCAAGATAATATCTGCCACACGCGCCGCCGCATCACCATGATGACCCTGATAGATCATAAAAGTACCAGCAAGTTTCGATACATCAAATTCATCAGCACCGAGATTGTAAACAACCTCCACATCACCACTTTGAGCGCCCTCCAGAATACCTGCAAAATCACGTCCACCATCTGCTGGGACAAAGCCCAGATCAAGGGCCCCAACACGGCTCGCTGCTGTATGCAGAATATTCAACCCATTCCACTCATCTTGAACCAAGCCTGAAATACTTCCGAGCTTGGAAATCAGATCAAGAATTGCAGGACTATCGCTGCGTATAAGAGCCCCCATACCGATAATCACTGCAGGGCGCTCAGCTTTTTTGAAGGCTTCAGCAAAACCGTCATTACCATCGATGACAGACTTTATGCTAGCAGGACCAGCGCCAAGGTAATCATACTCAAATGTTAAATCTGCCTGCTCTCCAATCAATCCAAACTGAACGCTATGATCGTTCAACCATATTTTGCGAAGACGGGCATTGATAAGGGCAGCCTCCCGACGTGGATTTGTACCCACCAACAAAATAACATCAGCATCTTCAAGGCCGGCAATACCGGAATTAAACAGGTAACTTTCACGAGCACCATCGCCAATTTTAGCACCGTCCTGGCGGCAATCCATATGCGGTGTACCAAGGCTTACCAATAAATCTTTTAAAGCTTTTACCGGCTCTGCGGGAGCAAGGTCACCAACAATACCGGCAATTTTCTCAGCAGGTGTGTTTTTGAGTTTATCGCCAGCAAGGCTAAGAGCTTCTTCCCAGCTTGCCGGAACCAGTTTACCCTCTTTGCGAATAAATGGCTGGTCCAGTCGTTGGCGCTTCAACCCATCCCAGATGAAACGGCTCTTATCGGAAATCCATTCTTCATTTACGTCTTCATGGAGGCGTGGCAAAATTCGTAAAACTTCGCGGCCACGACTGTCGACACGAATATTCGAACCCACAGCATCCATGACGTCAATGGTCTCTGTTTTTCTGAGCTCCCATGGCCTCGCTGTAAAAGCATAAGGCTTCGACGTCAGTGCCCCAACAGGACACACATCGATCAAATTGCCAGTCAGCTCAGATTCTACTGCTTTTTCAAGGTAAGTCGTTATCTCAGCATTTTCGCCGCGATTGACGAGACCAAGATCATCAACACCGGCAACCTCAGTTGCGAAACGAACACATCTTGTACACTGGATACAGCGGGTCATGATCGTCTTGATCAAAGGACCCATATGTTTTTCTTCAACGGCACGTTTATTTTCTTCAAACCGGGTTCCATCGCGCCCATAGGCAACAGCTTGATCCTGAAGGTCGCATTCACCACCCTGGTCACAAATAGGGCAGTCCAAGGGGTGATTGATCAGCAGAAACTCCATCACGCCTTCACGGGCCTTCTTGACCATAGGCGTATTGGTGAAAAGTTCTGGCGGTGCCCCGTCTGGTCCTGGCCGCAAGTCTTTCACGTTCTGAGCACAAGAGGCCACTGGTTTTGGCGGGCCGCCTTTAACCTCGATAAGACACATTCGGCAATTACCTGCCACAGAAAGGCGTTCATGATAGCAAAACCGCGGGATCTCTTCCCCTGCGACTTCGCACGCTTGCAGCAATGTGAGATTCGGATCGACTTCAACTTCGCGGTCATTGACCTTGATGAGACGCGGTTCGGACATGGAGCAAAAGGCCTTTTCTAGCTCGATAATTCAACGGCGATACCTAGCGCCAACCGAGGGTTTTGACCAGTGCTGAAGAAAATCAATATTGTCTCAGGTAATGCACCACCCAAGGGGCCTGTTTGGACCCTTGGGTGGTGCATAGTGGCCTCAAAATAGGCTACATTCACGCAATTAATAAATATCTGGAGTAACCTGGGTCACATTCACATAGTCCCACTTGCGTCTTGGCACACCTTCATAGAAACTCCCGCTAGACTGATCATAAAATATTGAGGGCTCAATGAATATTAGATTGAAACAAGCGCGCCTCCGCGCAACCATTTGTATCGCTGGCCTTACAGCATCATTATCCACCGGAATATCTTTTGCTCAACAAAGCAATAATGACGCACTCACCCTCCAAAGGCTACATGACCAACCTGGCCTTTCTGGACCATCCCTGCGCGGTGCCTCATTCTCTCCAGATGGCAATCTCATCACCATTTTACGTGGACGCAAAGACAATGCGGGAAAACTTGACTTGTGGGCTTTCGATGTAAGCTCCGGTGAAGCGTCCTTACTGGTATCCTCCTCTGATATCTTGAAACAAGACGTCGCACTTTCGGAAGAAGAAAAAAACCGGCGTGAGCGACAACGTATCTATACGAGCGGCATTATTTCCTACAACTGGGATACAACTGGCGAACAAGTTATGTTCCCCCTGGGCGGAGATGTATTTGTCTATAATCTTGAAACCAAGACTCCAACGCAACTCACCACAACTGACACATTCGAAACCGATCCAAAATTTTCGCCACAAAGCGGCTATGTCAGTTTTGTTCGCGACGATGAATTATTCGTCTATGATCTTGACCGGGCGCGCGAAAAACAGATCACGAAGGGAGCGAACGAGACCATCCGTAATGGTGTTTCTTCTTTTGTGACACAAGAGGAGTTAAACCGATTTACCGGCTATTGGTGGTCACCGGATGAAACCCGAATTGCATTCACTCAAATTGATGAAAGTCCCGTTCCCGTTGCAGAACGGGTAGACATAAATGCAGATGATATCGTGACAATCCGGCAGCGTTATCCATTTGCCGGGACAAACAATGTTACGATCAAACTTGGCATCACAACACCGAATGGCAAAAGGCCCACCTGGGTTGATTTGGGTGATAATCCTGATATTTATTTGGCAGATGCATATTGGTCCGTAGACGGGTCAACGCTCTACGTTGCACGTCTTAGCCGAGATCAAAAACGCCTTGATTTACTGGCTGCCGACCCCAAAACAGGCAAGACCCGTATCCTGTTTTCTGAAACGTCACCAACATGGGTTAATCTTGGCCTTGGGTTAAGCCCACTATCTGATGGTGGTTTCTTGTGGAGTTCGGAACGATCCGGCTTTCAACATCTCTATCGTTATGATGCTAACGGCACCTTACTTGGCGCAGTAACAGGCGGCTCAGCCGTTGGGGCTGGCGGCATAGTAACCAATGTTAACTGCATCGATGAGAAAAATAATAGAATCTATTATTCTGGTTGGCATAATACAGTTCTTGAGCGCCATGTTTATGTAAAAAGCTTGACAGGCGAAGATCTTGGCCGTCCGATCACCACGCAAGAAGGTTGGAATAGCGCTTCATTCAGTAAAAATTGCGATAACTTTATCCTTACCCACACAAGTGACCGCCAACCCCGTCAGGCAAGCCTGCGCAATAAAGCTGGCGAACACCTCTTTTGGCTTAATGAAAATCAACTGGATGAAAACCATCCCTACACGCCTTACCTGACATCACATCAAAATTGGGAATATGGCCAGATCGAAGCCGAAGACGGCCAGATGATGGATTATAAAATACTCAAACCTTCAGGGCTGAAACCCGGCGAAAAAGCTCCTGCAATCCATATGGTTTACGGCGGCCCTCATGCACAACGAGTACGCAAGACATTTGGTAATCTGCTGGAACAACATCTTGCCGATCAAGGCTATGTGGTTTTCTGGATGGACAATCGCGGTGCTGGCAATCGTGGAACCAAGTTTGAAAACCCGCTTTATCGCGCAATGGGAAGACCAGAAACTGATGATCAGGCACTCGGCGCACAATGGCTCGGCTCGCTGGATTTTGTCGATGAAGATCGTATCGGCGTTTATGGCTGGTCTTACGGTGGTTATATGGCGCTACATATGTTACTTCAAAAACCTGAACTGTATGCAGGGGGCGTTGTCGGCGCACCGGTTACTGATTGGCGCTTCTACGACACTGCTTATACCGAGCGTTATATGGGGCATCCAGAAACCGACGCCGATGCTTATACAGCAAGTGCGCCCCTCACCTACACTGATAACCTTGAAGATCCCATGCTCATTATCCATGGCATGGCTGATGACAATGTAATCTTCCAGAACACCGTGAAACTCGTGGATGATCTCCAGAAAAAAGGTAAAACCTTTGAACTGATGACCTATCCCGGTGAAAAACATGGCTTCCGAAAAAAAACATCAAGATTACACCGCGATCGGATGATCGTCGATTTCTTTGATCGAGTGCTGAAATAAACGCAAAACCTGAAACTGAAGATAATAGCAAAAGGTAATACCATGCGCGATTACACAAATTTTTACATCAATGGCGAGTGGGTGAAATCAAATTCCGATACAACCCTTACTGTTATTAATCCCGCTACAGAACAAGACGCTGGAAAAATTTCTCTTGGCGATGAAGTCGATATCGATAGAGCCGTACAATCGGCAAAGGACGCGTTTTTTTCCTGGTCACAAACCAGCAGGCAAGATCGTGTGGCGTTGCTCGAAAATATAACTGCTGAATATCAAAAACGATTACCAGAAATGGCTGCAGCTATCACAGAAGAGATGGGAGCGCCCGACTGGGTTGCTCAAAAAATGCAAGCACCGACAGGGCTTGGGCACCTGATAACTGCTACAAAAATATTGAAAGATTATTCTTTTGATGAAATGCGCGCCACCACAATGATTACGAAAGAGCCGATTGGTGTGTGTGGGTTCATAACTCCATGGAATTGGCCATCGAACCAGATTGCATGCAAGGTAGCGCCTGCATTGGCCACTGGCTGCACGATGGTCCTGAAACCATCAGAAATTGCCCCGTTCTCAGCTTATTTATGGGCAGAAATCCTCGATAATGCGGGCGTTCCTGCTGGAGTCTTTAACCTCGTGAATGGCGAGGGCCCGGTTGCAGGTGCCGCACTTTCCGCTCACCCTGATGTGTCCATGGTCTCATTTACTGGCTCCACGCGTGCAGGCATTGAAGTCGCAAGAAATGCCGCCCCCACTGTGAAGCGCGTCCATCAGGAGTTAGGAGGAAAATCGCCAAACATTGTCCTGGAAGATGCGGACTTTGAGGCAGCTGTTACCGCCGGCATTAAGCAAGTCACCCTGAACACAGGTCAAAGCTGTAACGCACCAACACGCATGTTGGTACCCGCTTCACGCATGGATGACGTAAAAAAAATTGCCGCGAAAGCTGCCAGTGAGATTACCACAGGCATGACAGACACAAAGGTATGGATGGGACCGCTCGTATCTGAAAACCAATGGAATAAAGTCCAAAACTTAATCGAAAAAGGCATTGAAGAAGGTGCCACCCTGATTGCAGGCGGCCCTGGAAAACCAGAAGGCCTGGAAACAGGCTATTTTGTAAAACCAACCGTGTTTGCCGATGTATCCAATCAAATGACAATTGCACAGGAAGAGATTTTTGGCCCAGTGCTTTCAATTATCCCCTATAGCTCTGAAGAAGAAGCAATCACTATTGCCAACGACACACCCTATGGTTTAGCCGCTTATGTTCAAGGTGGTAATCCTGAAAAAGTACACACTGTCGCCAGACAGCTTAAAGCTGGTCAAGTCAATATAAATGGTGCGGGTACGGACATGCACGCTCCCTTTGGAGGATACAAACAATCAGGCAATGGGCGCGAGTGGGGCGATTTTGCATTTGATGAATTTCTAGAAGTCAAAGCAATGTTAGGATTTGAGGCGAAAAACGCCTAAATTTCATCTTACATCAAGGCTATATTGATATATAATCTGTGACTTAGGGCATTTCCGGAGAAAGTAGTATAGCTTAAGACTGCCAGTAAATTTACTGCTTTTCTCCGGCATCTTTCTCCCAATCAGGCACTTGTACTTTCGGCAAAACCCCAACCGAACGCAATGCCGGTTTAATCATGTCTTTTATGTTTTGCGGCAATACTTGCTTTGCAACACTATGAACAACATTATGCTTGATTTGAGATGGATGCAAACTAACCGGCGCTTCTACGTCTACCGTTTTATGCGGTTGACCTTGCGTGATAGTGCTTGATTTTATCGTCACTGGCTCGCCTTTTAGGGCCAAAAATGCTTTACGGTCTGTAGTCAAACCCGGATGGGTTGGTAAAAGAATCTCTGACATGCTGGTAAAACCATATTTTTGAAGAATACTGACAAGTGCTGTCGTGGTGAACCAGAAACTACTATCGTTATCAACAGAAGCCCAAAGATCTTTCAGACGTTCTTTTTTATCCGTACCTGGAAGATGTTCCTGATAATGAGCACCAGTAAGAGCCATGCCGTCAATATGTTTGGTATCATCAGCACTCAAAGCCACATAGGTATCAACAAGAGTCACGCCGCGACAACATTGCGCCATAGCCTTTAGAAGCTTATGCGCGCCCTCACCTTCAAGGTGATAAAGAATTCCTGAACAGACGATAATATCAAACATGCCGTAATTTTCCGGAGACAAGTTTAAAACATCATCTTTGTAGACAGTCAGCCGATCAAGACCGAGTTTCTCAGCAACAAATGCGGTCTTGGCAACATTAGCATCCCGAATATCAGTACAAACGGTCTCTGCACCCTGCAGCGCAAATTCGATCCCATAATGACCTTCAAGGCAGGCGAGATCGAGGACACGGCATTCGTTCAGCGGCTTGCCAACAGCATCAGCAGCGACCTGAACAAGACGACGCAACCTGAAATCAGCAGCTTCCGGGCGGGTGTAAGTGCCATCAGGCAATAAAATTGCCATTGCCGACCATGGCCCATATTCCCGGACGATATCGTCATAACTATCTCCTTTTGATTTCCATTCCTGCATTGGTCGCTCCGAATCCGTTGAACTCTAATAAAGTTTCGCCCTTATACAGGGTTTGCGGGTCACGATAAGGCAGGATTTCAAGATGAGAGAAAGATTTAGTACTTTTTCTTCACTCCAAACGCTTGCCTGTAGGTCAGGGCATACCGTAAGCGTTCCAGATTGTTGATCGCGAAGGTCATTTATTGAGGAGATGCCCCCTATGACTAACCACCTACACCATGGCGACTTGCCAGATGGTCTGGACCTGGGAAATTTGGTCGCCGTTGACAGTGAAACCATGGGGCTCAACCCTATTCGGGATCGTTTATGTGTGGTGCAATTGTCTGCAGGAGATGGCAACGCTCATCTGGTTAAATTCAATGGCGAGGATTACGCAGCCCCAAACCTTCGCGCCATGATGGAAAATCAGGAAGTCACCAAAATCTTCCATTTCGCCCGCTTCGATATTGCAGCAATGATGATGCACCTCGATGTGGAGACTTTTCCGGTTTACTGCACCAAAATTGCCTCCAAATTATGCCGCACCTACACTGACCGCCATGGTCTGAAGGATTTAAGCCGGGAGCTATTGGGCCTGGATATTTCAAAAAAAGAGCAATCCTCCGACTGGGGCGCTGATAAGCTGACCAAAGCTCAGATCGATTATGCTGCCTCTGATGTACTCCATTTGCACGCCCTGAAGGAAAAGCTCGACATAATGTTAGAACGCGAAGGCCGCACACAAATTGCCGAAGCCTGCTTTAATTTCCTTAATGTCCGCGCCACACTAGACCTTGCTGGTTGGCCAGAAACTGATATTTTCGCCCATTCTTGAAAGGGTTAGCCCGAAAAGGCTTTGTGATTAATACCAGCCAACACGGCTAAATTTAGGTTGGTCTGGATTTCAGCTGGATTGTCTCTATGTAAACAATTGCAGATTAACCATAAGGCAAAGGCCTTTTTTCCAGCACACTCCTGTGCCACATTAAGGCTTGTTGCAGGTGCAAGCATGACGGCTGAACGCATATCTCCGCCACTCTCTGGTATCAGTGGAGCAGGCATGAGTGGAAGCTCTCCCGGTGATACTAATATTACCGAAGCTGGAGCAGGCAGAACTGTGCTTGGAAACCTTCCCAATACGCGCAGACTAACCGGGGAGCAGGCCATGGCTCGCTCTCGTCTGGTCCGCCGCCTCAGGTTTATCTTACCTGTTCTTGCTGTGGTCCTAATCGGGCTATTCATCCTGACCAGCCAAAACAGTAATGACGACGAAGCTGCTTTCCTTGATGACCTTGCAGTGGCCGATGTGATGACACAAGAAGCGACTGTGGTTAAACCTACTTTTGCTGGCATTGATAATGATGGACAGCCCTATGAAATCACCGCCGCCACCGCCACTCAGGACCCAAATAATGACGAAATTGTTGCCCTCAATGACCCACGAGCACTGCTAAGAGACGGAAATGCAACAACGCTGGCAACCGCTAAAAATGGCTCGTTTAAGTCCGATGACAATATTTTGCAATTGAACGAAAATGTAACCCTGGAGCGAAAAATTAGCGGCAGTACTTATGTGCTAAAATCCAGCGAAGCAGTTGTTGCTATCGAACAAAAAACCGTTACCAGCAATAGTGGTGTCACCGGCAGTGCTGACAAAGGTATATTGAGCGCCGATAGCATGGAAGTTTTTAATGACGAAGGCAGAATTGTGTTTAAAGGCAATGTCAGGATGAAGTTCGAACCTAAAGCCATTGGAGAAATCAGTGGCCTGGTTACAAATGAAGATACTAAGAAACCACAATAAAACCTGTCTAACAGGGGCGCTGACCGCTATACTCAGCGCATTGATAGTTTATACGTCACAAAAGGCTGACTGACCGATTATGAAACATGTATTCCCACTCAATGTCCTTCTTATTATTGCCTCGTCTGTTGGCTTGTTAGCTCTTTCTACACCAACCGCTCACGCACAGCGCATCGGCACCGGAGATGAACCAATTTACATTTCCAGTGACACCTTTGAAGGCACTGAGCAGCGCGGCATATGGTCTGGCAATGTTCGCATAGTTCAAGGGAAAGCTATTTTGGTGGCTGAACGTGTGGTCGGAGATCTTGATAGTAATGGAGGCATCACCGTAGTAACCGGTACGGGCAATGTACGCTATTCCGATGGTGAGCAAGCAATCAGCGGTACAAAAGGTGTCTATAATGAAAAAGCCCGCACCCTTACTATCAATGGTGATGTTATCGTAACGCAGGGTCGTAATGTTTTTACAGCAAATCAAGCCGTTTACTGGATTGACACTGGCCGGGTTATCTTTACCCCCCGTCAAGGTGAACGCGTGCGCGGTATTTTCTACCCCAGTACGGACATTAAAACTCCGTCCTGATCGCGCGCCCGGCACAATGTTAGCAACTCCCTTTTTATAATACTAATACCAAGAGCCTAGTGATTTTATGACGGATACCCCAGACGGCCACCCCCTTTCTGCAACCGGTTCGCTGGAAACCGGCGATATTACACAAAGACCACTAATACCTGCCGAGGGGACTAAATCCGCTGGTCGTTCCGAACCAACTGTGATCGAGGGAGATGGTGGACTTTCTGCGGAAGGTATCGGGAAATCCTTCAAACGTCGCCCGGTGGTACGCAACGTATCAATGAAAGTTAATC
>CAZGVP010000023.1:0-17465 GCA_964529135.1 uncultured Caulobacterales bacterium
AGTAAAGAATACTCACCTCGTGGGATGGGAGCAAGAGTGATGTTGAGGAAGTTGGGTAAAAGAACCTTAATCATCACTGAGACAACAAATTATAGTGAAATAGGCGTAAATACCCGAAAACTCTCGCTTCTTGCTGTTATGCGATCCGCGAGTTTTGTTGAATCTTGACAATTCGGGATTAGCTTTTCTTTGCACTCATCCATGCTGCTGTGAGTTTTGCATGCTGTTCTGGCGGGTAATTTTGCCAAGAAGACCTTCCACGTGTGGCATCGACAATGAAAAGTGACTCACGTGGAAGAAGGAAAGGAGCAACCGCATTTCGGACTCCAATTGCTGTTTGTTGGCAAGCAACAGTCCATACATTATCAGCGATTTTAAACGCCGGGCCTAGCCCTAGAATAGCAGCCTCAACTCGTGTTGCGGCCGCGCTGACCACATCAAAAATTAAAATGAAATTAGATGCATCATTATTTGTTTTGTCCTCAGGGGCATTTTGAGTTTCTTTCTCAGCCTCTTTTTTGCCGAATTTTGCCTTGCTGGATTGATCATTACTGACTTCTTTACCAAATACTGAGGCAAAGATTTTCTCTTCCTGTGCTTCACGCCAGCGATTTGCGCCGGCTGGAGAGACCAGTGACCATGAGGCGAGGCGGCCTTCATGGGCAAATTTCTTTAATTGGGCCGATGAATACGGCCCGTAAATCTTATCGTCTACTTTTAAACACCAATTGTCTGCGGCTAGCATGATTATTGTCCCTGTATATTACAGTTAGGATTTTGGATCTCTTCTACCGAATGAGCCTGCAATAGGAGTGCCATCATTATGAGGGTCTGCTTCTTCGGCGGTATGAGTGGTTTGATCTATCACATCGTCCATAAATTTTGCGGATCCTAAAAATACGACACCAACCCCCATATCGTGACGTCTCACAACTCTTGCTTTCATACGTCCGACAATCATTTCTGAGCCGAGTGAAGGCTGAGGTTCTATAGCTAAAGAAGCACCAGTCAGGGAGATATCCATTATGGCGCATTCAATGCGTGACCCATCTTCGTGTGTCACAGTGACGGTCCGATCAATGTCTATGCGAGGTGTTACACGTCTATCAGAGTTACGTTGCCCTCGATTAAGAACCCTGATCAAGGCATCGGCAGTACGTTGTGTTTTGGCGCGGCGTGTTTGATATTGAACAGCAAAAGCGTGTTTGCCAGAACGAATGACCGTGCCTTCAAACCGGCCTACACTATCTATATAAAGCACTACGCGCTCGCCTGATTTTGGCGTAATTTTCGCCCTTATCATGGCACCGCCCGCAGACACATTTATTACTACACAAGGTCTCTCTGCGCCATCTTCTCCAAGATAGCGGGCTTTTAGTCGATAGCTAGCTCGGGCATGGCGGCGGCGATCTTCAAAATGGTCCTGTTGATAGCTACCCGTATTAACAGGTTTTTTCGTAGAGCGCTTATTTTCGGCTGCATTGCTTGATCGCAGGCGCGCTCCAACGAGTGGTTGAGTGGCTGATGTGTTTGGCATGGCACAGATCTCAAAGATAACGATACTTTTCTGTGGTAACCATAGATAGCTTTGGTGAATAAAAGCTTGAATTTAGACCAAAATGACCCGACTTATTTATTGAAAACGGTATTTTGTTTGAATTTAGGACATATATAAATTGAATTGTACCCTTTGTTATTAACAAGAGATTAACTGACGTGAGGATTGTTTTGAAAGAAGGCCAGACTAATTCGGAAAGCGCGGTCATTAATGATGCAGCGCCGCCAACCTGGCTGCACCGGGCTCCCGTAATTGTCATTGGCCTGATGGGGGTAATGGTAGCGGTTAGTATCATATTAGCTTTTGGCCCTAAGCCTCAAATGTTTTACTTACAGTTTTGGGGTACTTTGATTCCTTCGCGTTATGTTTATGCGATGACTGCCAATATAAATACGCTATTATTGTTATTACCCCCCATTACTTATCAGTTTCTTCACGGTGGTTTTTTACATCTCTTCTTTAATACTATGTTCTTGCTTGCGTTTGGAACGCCGGTAGCGCTGCGCTTGATTGACCTTGCTGGCAACTTAAAGGGCAGCGCAATTTTTTTGATGTTTTTTCTTCTAAGTGGTGTCTTTGCCGGGATGGTTTTTGTGCTTTTGCATTTGAATGGTCCTAGTAGTGTAATTGGCGCATCGGGAAGTGTGAGTGCTTTGATGGCAGCAGCCATCCGCGTTGCGATGCCAATGCATCGCAAGCCTTTTGAAACCACTCCTCAGAGTGTCGCGCCGATCTTGCCAATCACACATCCTTTCGTTTTGCGGTTTACTCTTGCTATCCTTATGCTCAATGTCCTGACAGGATTGGCTGGGAATGTGTTCATTCCTGGAGGAGCGCAAATCGCTTGGGATTCGCATATTGCGGGATATTTGTTTGGCCTTCTTGGGTATCCTGTTTTTGAGCGTCTTACACGGGTAGGGTAGCATACTCCATGAATTTGCAGCTTTTTCTCTGAGTGTAATCAGGCTTTAAGCCTATTTTTTGGTCACGTAACATAGTTATGTTGCGCCGCACATCAAAATTTCCCGAGCTATTGCAATGAGTGGCTGCGTTTCCCCTTGTCGAACTCTATATACTCAGCCACACTATGGATGACTTGAGAAGGAGGCGATAATGAAGATAGATGATATCCTTCATGTTAAAGGCGCTGACGTTTTTCGGGTGCCCCATAATGTTAGTATTCGAGAAGCTGTGACAGAACTAGGGGCTAGAAATATCGGTGCCGTGATCGTTGTCGATAGCGAAGATAACTTGACTGGAATTTTGTCGGAACGTGATGTGGTGCGTGAACTTGGAAAGCGAGGTGCCACTGTTTTGGACATGAAAGTCGGAGACTGCATGACAGCTAACCCCTATACTTGTACAGGTGAAGCGACCGTGAATGACATTCTTGAACGGATGACGAACCATCGTATACGGCATATGCCAGTTTTAAAAGATGGGCGAATTTCCGGGCTTGTCTCTATCGGCGATATTGTGAAGCGCAAGATAGATGAGACCGAGCAAGAGGCAGAAGCCTTAAAGGAATATATTGCTACTTAAGGTTTTGCTTGTGACCTAGCCTTGGAGGCTTGTAAATAATAGATATCCCTTGGTGTGCCAAGGGGCAGGCTGATACCATTTAACATTAGGCTAACCATAGCCGTATGGTTATAGTCCGTTTTGCGTAATCAATGGAGGTTACTATGACTAAATATGATCAATATACAGACCTGCCATGCTTTCGAGGTTATGTCGAAACGACGTAGAGGGTTCCCTTCCGAGACACAAGTGAAGCGTGGTTTGCGCACAGTCAAAGGTGGTGCGGTCGAGTTAATAGAAAAACTCGGCAGGAACGATCTTTGTCCTTGTGCTTCAAGGAGGTTATTTTAAAAAATGTTGCTTAAAGTCCGGGCGCTATGATGGCGCTAATCGCGGAGAGTATTTTTAGATAAGCTCAATTCTGGTTTTTATATAAGCGTGGATTACTCAGTTATATGTGTATCCCTGCTAATTATACTCCCCCGATTAACCGGAAGAACCGTGCCTCCATGTTCGGGTCATCCTTGAATGCGCCAGTGAATGCGCGTGTTACGCAGCTGACTTCATGTTTATGGATGCCGCGTGTGGTGATGCATTGGTGTTCTGCATCAATGAGGACAGCAACTCCGCGAGGAGCGAGTGCTGTATTAATAGCGTCCGCAATTTGGTTTGTAAGTATTTCCTGACTTTGCAGTCGGCGCGCATATACCTCTACTGTGCGGGCTAGTTTGGAAATCCCGACAATTTTTCCCGCTGGCAAATAGGCCACATGGGCGGTGCCAATCATAGGCTGTATGTGATGTTCACAGTGGCTTTCGAAGCGAATATTCTTCATCAGGACTATATCATCATAACCTTCAACTTCTTCGAAGGTACGTGATAAAATGTTGATTGGATCTTGAGCGTAGCCAGCAAGAAATTCCTCATAGGCACCAACGAACCGACGCGGAGTATCAAGCAGACCTTCACGTGATGGGTCTTCTCCAAAATAGGATAGGAGAGTGCGAACAGCATCTTCAGCTTGTTCGCGGTTAGCCTTGGGTGGTGTGGCTAATTTTTCTACAGACATGATTTAAAGTTCCTCAATAGTGCGGGAAAGATTAGCCATTTCAATGGCAACAATTGCGGCCTCTTCACCTTTGTTGCCAGCTTTAGTGCCAGCGCGTTCGATGGATTGTTCAATGGTGTCGGTGGTAAGGACGCCAAAAGATATCGGGACATTGGTATCATTAGCGGCGCTGGCAATACCTTTGGCAGCCTCTCCCGCGACATAATCAAAGTGCGGCGTAGATCCACGGATGACGCAACCAAGCGCAATGATTGCATCATAGCGTTTAGTGGCTGCTAACTTTCGGGCAATGAAAGGTATTTCATAGGCACCCGGCACCATAACAATCTCAATATTATCCTCTGCAACACCATGGCGTTTTGCCGCGCTAACGGCGCCACTGGTTAATTTTTCAACAATGAACTCATTCCAGCGCGTTGCTATAATACACAACTTTAAACCGTTTCCTGATAACGTACCTTCAATTGTTTTTGTCATAATTAAATAGCCTTCTTCATGCTTATAGTCTGCGCTTCATGAGCACGGCGATAATCTATCAGTGCCTTTACAGAGATAATTTTTACTTCGTGGCGGGCCGCGAAAATTTCTAAATCTGGCAGACGTGCCATGGTACCATCATCATTCATCACCTCGCAGATCATTGCCGCCGGAGTAAGGCCTGCCAACCGAGCTAAATCAACGCTTGCTTCGGTTTGGCCATCACGCTCAAGAACTCCCCTGTCTCTTGCGCGCAGAGGAAATACATGACCTGGCATGACGATATCAGCGCGGGTCGCTTTTGGGTCGATCAGGGTTTGCATTGTATGGGCGCGATCGTGAGCAGAGATACCGGTTGTTACACCCTCGGCAGCTTCTACTGATACCGTAAAAGGAGTGCCAAAACCTGAGCCGTTTTCTTCATGGGGCACCATTAATGGTAGGCCAAATTTATCGATGATCTGGCTGGCCATGGACAAGCAGATAAGCCCGCGCCCCTCGCGGGCACAAAAATTTACGGCTTCTGGCGTTACGAATTCACCAGCAATTGCTAGATCGCCTTCATTTTCGCGGTTTTCGTCATCGACAATGATGACAAATTTCCCGGTTTTGAACGCTGCTATCGCATCGGGGACAGTTGTTAACATGGAGGAAGAAGAGGATGACATTAGGATGCTCCTTCGTTAGTAAATCCGTTATCAGATAAAAAATTATGAGTGATGGGGGAGTTAGCTTTCTTGTTCGTTGAGGGTGCAACGAGCCGTTCGACATATTTGGCAAGGATATCGACTTCAAGATTAACGCTATCACCGGGCTTCTTGCATGGTAGAATTACTTTTGTTTGGGAATAAGCAATCAGCGTAATGTTGAACCAGTCGTTGCCGGTATCGACCACTGTGAGGGAGGTACCATCAATGGTAATATATCCCTTGGTCACAATATAACGCATGATATTTGGTGTGGTCTTGATGGTGATCCATAGCGCATCCTCATCAGGGCGAATTGTCTCTATTGTCCCTGTCGTATCCACATGCCCTTGTACAAAGTGCCCACCGAGGCGTGTTGACGGTGTTACTGAGCGCTCCAGATTTACACTATCGCCTGATTGCAGTGTGCCAAGATTGGTCCGTGCGCGTGTTTCTGGTGCAAGGCCAACGGTAAAAGTGTTTTTATCAAATGCGGTCACGGTGAGGCAAACACCGTTGACAGCAATAGAGTCTCCAAGTGCCACATTTTCGAGTACAGTGGTTGCCCTGATGATGAGATCAAAACTCCCAGCAGTTCGGGTGGCTGCGGCTATTGTTCCAATTTCTTCTATGAGACCTGTGAACATGTCTCCTCCCTTTGGCTTGCATTGCAGGCATCAGGCACGGTGCCACGGGTTAAAATGTCTGACCCCAATGTTTCCATTGATATGTTTTCAAGGCGTAGGGTATCGGCCATAAACTCCGCACCTTTGCCACCAATAGCGTTTTTACCTTGACCACCAATGATAATCGGTGCGGTGAATGCCCAGACCTCATTGACTAGGCTAGCGTCAAAAAATGAGCCGAGTACATCTGCTCCGCCTTCTACCATTATCTGGTTTAAACCCAGGGCGTGAATGTGAGATAAGAGGGCCTTAAGCTCAGGTCGCTCGTTTGCGTCGGCAGGTAAAGTTAGCACATCAATATTCTGAGAAGTGAAACGGGCAAGATTCTCTTGGGGAGCACGATCAGTTGTTACCAGCAATGAATGTCCCGGCGTGCTCTTATGATAAACCTTGGCAAGGGGGTTGGTGCGGGCAGTAGAATCTAAAATAATCCTCAATGGATGAGCAGGAGTGTTATGAGTGCGTACGGTAAGCGATGGATTATCAGCAATTATAGTCTCGGCACCAACAATAATAGCATCAGACGCCTGTCGGAGATCGTGGCTACGTGAGCGAGCTTGTGCGCCTGTGATCCATTTGCTCTCGCCAGAACGTGTTGCAATGCGGCCATCTATGCTGGCGGCGAATTTTGCGATTACGTAGGGGGATTTTTCTTTCGTACGATGGAGCCAGGCATAATTAAGAGTGTGTGCTTGCTCTGTGCACGGTCCTTCTTGAACACTTATGTCTGCTGCCCTCAATGTGAAAGCTCCGCCTGCAGCGATACCGTTGGGGTCTGCCATCGCGTAAACGACGCGTTTGATGCCGGCCTTGATCAGGGCTTGTGAGCAAGGAGGGGTGCTACCGTGATGGTTGCAAGGTTCTAATGTGATGTAAGCTGTTGCGCCTTGAGTGCTCTCTTTGGATGAACTGTTTGATGTTTCATGGGCCATGCGCAATGCTTCAATTTCAGCATGTGGGAGGCCATGATCTGCGTGCCAGCCACGACCGCGATGCCAACCTTCTCCAATTACTGTTGCCCCATGGGCAATCACGCACCCCACCATTGGATTAGGGGCCGTAAAGCCTTCTCCTCGCACAGCTAGTGCTAGTGCGCGGCTCATCATCAGCTGATCAATGTCTTTTTGGGCTGTGCCCATAAAAAACCCCGGTTCTTACAACTAGAACTTCGGGGCATTATGAAACAGCGACAGTCCATCGATTTACATCAAATGGATATAGGGTAAAGTCTTACAAAACAAAGACTTACCAAGTAGCACCATGTGCAGGTCAATGACCTGTTATCATGGCCTGTCAAACCGAAGCCAGAAACGCCTTAAAGCGAACCTGTTTCGGCTTTATCTGTCTGACCTTCTACCATCCGGACTATAACCGTCGGCTCCGGAATCACACCGGTATCTGCTTATTATGCTCGAGATCTATGATCTAGATGGATCACAAAACCCCTGCATCTTCCGCTCGCGGGCTTATCAGCTATCTTCCAGGTGAAATACGATCTCACCTAAATTCTACCTGCATCACCGCCGGTGGGGAGTTTCACCCCGCCCCGAAGATCGCTTATGACTTTTGTCACGGTGATAATATAGCAAGAGCTTTGATGCAGTGCAAGAAGGAGCCTCAGTTGGATTGTAATTCAACAAGGGCGTCAACATTTATAAAGCTGCTAGACGAGTTTGGGCAACGATTCTTTCTTAATAAACAGTGAATCAATCAATTGGTAACGTTAACCAACCCTTATGGTAAATAGGCCATAATCCCTATTACCTTATCACATATCTTATTAAAGGCTTTGGGTCTCATGACAATTTCTATTAGTGAACTTAAGAATGATGAATCATCTTTAGAGAAACTAGTTTTGGATTATCAACGGTTAACATTACAAGAAGAGCAAAGGGAGAATGAGGGGCATTTGGGAGGTGGATTCATTGAAGGAGCCATTAATGCTATTGATGATCCTATGGTTATTTATGACAACAAAGGTAAACTCTGTTTCCACAACTTAGCATTTGGGAAGGTGCTTGATACGCATAATTTGGAAATTCCTTATGGCCTTACCTATAAAGAGCTTATTGAAACAATGGCTGACGCCAATAAATATTTTGAAAATGATACGATTAAAGAGGCTTGGAAAACTCAACAGATTGATGTTTATAACAAAGCTTTGGAGACAGGGGAAACTCTGGAAATTAAACGATGGGATGGAGAATATTACAGGACTTTAGTAAAAAGAACGCCTTGTGGTCATATCATTGATATACGTACCAATATAACAGCTGAAAAAACGCGAGAACTTGTTCTTTCGACTGTGCTGGATACAACCAATCAAGGCATTTTATTTCTTGATCCTGATGGTTGTATTGAACATGTAAATACTGCGTATAAAAAACTCTTGGAGTATGAAGATTTTGATTTTCAACCAGGCGCTACCATTGAAGATTTGTGGGAATATACGCGTTCAAATGGTATGTTAGCTGGACGTTATGAAAATGATGCAGATTGGAAAAAAATTACTGCAAAATTATACAATGTCCTTGAAGAGGGTAAGCATGCTCCACAAAACGTTCAGATTGGTCATAAACATTTTGAATTGATTACGCGTGAACTTGATGATGGGAGCACCATGCATTGTATTTTTGATATTTCTGAATTGCAGGAAAAGAAGAAAGAATTGCAAGCAGAAACCGTCAAGGCGCACGCTGCAGAACGGGCAAAATCAGAATTTCTTGCAAATATGAGTCATGAGATACGTACGCCCATGAATGGTGTCATGGGTATGACTGAGCTCTTAATGGCAACCAAGCTGGATAATCGCCAGTTTATGTTTGCAGATACGATTTTGAGATCTGGTGAATCGTTGCTCACAATTATTAATGATATTCTTGATTTTTCCAAAATCGATGCTGGGCAAATTGAATTACATTCTGCACCGTTTGATTTACGTGAAGCTATTGAAGATGTAGTAACTTTAATCGCACCGCGTGTAGCAAAAAAGGATATTGAGTTAGCAGTGCGCGTATCACCAGATTTACCTGAGATGTTTATCGGTGATGTAGGGCGTATACGTCAGATTGTGACTAATTTAGTTGGCAATGCTGTTAAATTTACTGATGAAGGACATGTCGTTGTTGATGTTTGCGGTGAAATTGTTGAAGAAAAAAATGAGGGATTGTCCGCTGAATTGGTTATCAGGGTTGAAGATACGGGTGTGGGGATAGCGTCAGAAAAATGCGATATCATATTCGATAAATTCAGTCAGATTGATGCATCTGCTGCGCGCAAACATGAGGGAACAGGGCTTGGCCTTTCCATTACATCGTCGCTGATTGAGCTCATGGGCGGGAGAATCAAAGTTGAAAGTGAAGAGGGAGTAGGCTCTGTCTTTATATTATATGTGTCATTGCCAATACATGAGGGAGCTCGCCGTAAACCGAGTATACCAGTTGATGTGACTGGATCGCGAATCCTTATTATTGACGATAATGAAGTAAATAGATCTATTTTGGTTGAGCAAACCACGTCTTGGGGCTTTGATGCAAAAATTGCCTCGTCGGGAGAAAAGGGTTTAGCTTTAATGGAAGCTGCGGGGCTACTTGAAGAGCAGTTTGATTTATTGATTTTAGATTATCAGATGCCGGGTCTGACTGGCGCAGATGTGGTTTCATTAATGCATGGCAATCCAGATTTAGTAGATATACCAATTGTAATGCTAACATCTGTAGATCAAACTCAAGATGGCAAGGCGTTTCAAACACTTGGCATTCAAGCGCATGTAACAAAACCTGCGAGATCTTCTCAACTTATGGAGACAATTGTCGATGTATTGCAGAGTGTGGATAATGTTGATGGCGGAGATGAAATTGATGAACAAACTTTGCGTCAGGCAAGTATTGATCAAAATATAAAAATCCTTCGCACCAATATAAACCAGGTGAATGATAACGATAAAGATGGCGCGGTGTTTGAAAATGTCGACATTCTCGTTGCAGAAGATAATGAGGTGAATACTATTGTTTTCACACAGACTCTTGAGCAGTTAGACGTCGATTTTATGATTGCGCAAAACGGCTTGATCGCTGTGGAGTACTTTAAATTATATAACCCACAAATTATTCTTATGGATGTGTCTATGCCAGAGATGAATGGATTGGATGCAACATTGGCTATACGCGAACTTGAAAAGGAAAAAGGGACGCACACTCCAATTATTGGTGTAACGGCCCATGCTATGGCTGGCGATCGTGAAAAGTGTATTGATGCAGGTATGGACGATTACCTCCCAAAACCTATTTCCCCTAACAAGCTGGTAGAAATGATTGAAAAATGGCGTGCAGTTCAAAGCGTAAAAAATGCAGGTTAGTTGTTTAACCAGAGTCAGTTTTGGCTGACCTATCGTTATGGATGTGTAGCCAAGTTCATTCAGTTTCTAATTCGCCCCACAATTGTGCAATGCGTCGATCGCGACCACAACTGGCTCGGTAATACTTATATCTTACTGGGGCAGTTTTATAATAATCTTGATGGTAATCTTCAGCTACCCAAAATTTCTTGAATGCAATAACTGGTGTGACAATTTCTTGATCAAGTTTTGTTTGTGCGGCAATTTTTGATGCTTCCGCATCTTTGCGTTCTTGGGGGTTTTGCACAAAAATAGCTGTCTTATAGGAGGAGCCACGGTCACAGAACTGCCCGCCATCATCGGTTGGATCAATATGGCGGAAGTGAAAATCCACGAGCGCGCGGTACGAGATTAGTGCTGGATCGTATATCACTTCAACAGCTTCATAATGGCCTGTTTCGGTATAGCTGACTTGTTTGTAGGTGGGGTTTTCCAAGTCGCCACCGGTATACCCAGAGATTGCTTCGTAAACGCCCGGTAGTTTTTCGAAATCTGATTCGGTGCACCAAAAACAGCCTCCTGCAAAGTACGCCTTGGCTTTGTCATCACTTGGTGAGCTTTGCTCAGATTGTTTGACTATCTCAGGTTGGCCGGTGGAATTGGTTGATTGTGTGCAAGCAGCCAGAGCCACCATACCGCCAAGGAGTAAGTAGGGAAAAAAACCGAATTTGAAGTATCGGGTGCGCATTGATAAGTCTCCATTGGCATCAATTCTGGTGCCGAGCCCAAATTTGAGCTCAGCTTCAATCATTCAAGTGCTTACACCGTAAGTAAATGGTCGTACTATGGCAGAGCCCTCTACTCACGCAAACTTGAGTAAGTGTGGGTAATTGTGGGTGTCATAGTTAAAGAGGATCGTTGGCACCGTGCGTGGAAAAGGATTTTGATAGGTGAAAATAGGTGTTTGTTATTATCCCGAGCAATGGGACGAAGCTTATTGGCCCGACGATGCAAAGCGCATGGTTGATGCTGGCATTGAAATTGTTAGAATTGGTGAATTTGCCTGGAGCTTTATGGAACCGTCCCCTGGTAAGTATCAATGGGAATGGTTAGATAGAGCAATCCAGGTGTTGGCGGATACTGGATTGAAAATCATTCTTGGAACACCAACAGCAACACCGCCTAAATGGTTAATAGATCTGTACCCTGAGATTTTAGCGAGGGACAGGCATGGGATGGTTAGGCGATTTGGCTCAAGGCGGCATTATTGTTTTTCATCGCCTGCATATGCGCGTGAAACTGTTCGTATCGTAACAGCTATGGCTAAACGATATGGCCGCCATGAAGCGTTATATGGCTGGCAGACAGATAATGAGTATGGCTGTCATGATACAATTCGCAGCTATTCCGACTCTGCAGAAGAGGCATTTCGGGGATGGTTGAAAAGCCGTTATCAGGATATGCGCACGCTCAATCGTGCTTGGGGGACAAATTTTTGGTCGCAAACATATCGATCGTTTGATGAAGTGGAATTGCCTAACCTGACCGTGACTGAACCCAACCCATCACATGTATTGGATTTTTACCGGTTTTCGTCTGATCAGGTTGTTGCATATAATCGTCTGCAGACAGATATTTTACGAAAGAATTCTCCGGGAATAGATATCTACCATAATTTTATGGGTCATTTTACTGATTTCGATCATTTTGCTGTATCAGCAGATATTGATGTTGCTTCATGGGATAGTTATCCGCTGGGGTTTTTAGACCAAGAGAATTATGCTGAGATTGATAAAGTCACTTATATGCGGCAGGGGCACCCGGATTTTGCCGGTTTTCACCATGATCTTTATCGCGCTTGCGGGCGTGGACGGTTTGCGGTGATGGAACAACAACCAGGGCCGGTTAACTGGGCGCCAAATAATCCTGCTCCATTGAAAGGGATGTTACGGTTGTGGGGGCATGAGGTGTGTGCTCATGGTGGCGAAATGATCAGCTATTTTCGTTGGCGGCAAGCGCCTTTTGCGCAAGAGAATATGCATGCTGGACTGTTACGCCATGATAATGAACCTACGTCAGGTTTATCGGAGGTTCGTCAGTTAGCAGATGATTTAATGGGTAACGCTTTGGAGCCTAAGGTTTTCCAGGACAAGGCAGATATTGCACTGGTCTTTAGCTATGAAACCGTATGGATGTCAGAAATTAAACCCCAAGGCAGTGGCTGGGATGTAATGCGACTGATCCTTGATTGGTACGGGATGGTGCGCGAGCAGGGGCAAAACGTTGATATCGTAGAGCCTGGAACATCACTCAAAGGGTACAAGCTGGTTCTGGTGCCAAGTCTGTTTCATGTGAATGAGGAAGCCCTTAATGCGTTTAAACATACAGATGCGCAAATTTTATTTGGTCCGCGTTGTGGTTCGGTTACGCAAGATATGCACTTGCCGGGAAATCTTGCTCCGGGGCCCTTGCAAGCGTTAATGCCGTTGAAAATAATCCGTTCTGAGAGCTTCCCTGAGAGGCATTTTGAAACAGGGTTTTGGGAAGCTCAGGAGGTAGCAACGAAGATTTGGTTAGATCATACGCAGAGCGATAATGCGCCTATTGTAAGCACACTAGAGGGCATAGGTCTTTTATACAGGCATGAGAATTATTGGTTGGTTACGGGCGTGCCAGATCAATCGTTTCGTCAAAAATTGACAACAACTATTTGCAAGGTTGCGAGCCTGAAGGTGAAGAATTTGCCTGAAGGATTAAGGCTACGCACTGGCAATGACGGAAGTGAGAGCTGGGGCGTCGGGGTAAATTATAATGGGATGCCAATTGAATGGAAAGATCATAAAATTCCGCCAGCAAGTGTTATGTTTTTTAAGCCATAAAAAAAGCGCGCTGGAAACAGCGCGCTTTTTTTATTAATTGTGTGAGTTGATTAAAAATCAAACCCTACAGAAACACCATAAGTACGTTGCTGATTGACATAGCCAGAGAAGCTACCACCTTGCGCAACCGTTGGGAAGGCACTGAGGAGGAAGTCGCTGTCTGTTAAGTTACGGCCGAAAACGTTTACATACATACCATTATCATGTTGCCATTTAAGGTTAGCGTTTATAAGGTTCACTTCTCGGGTAATATCGGCTGGGCCATTTTGAATAACCCGTGTCTCACTTTCATAAACATACTCAACGCGGCCAGTCAGAGATGAGTTGGCAAGGTCTTTTGTGTAAGAGGCAGTACCTGTCAGGCTAACTGGATGAATACCGGCTGGTCGCGTTCCAGACGCATCGAACGTGGCCTCACCATTGGCACACTCAGGTTCATCAAAGAAGAGTGCGCATGGTGCATTCACAAAACTTGTAGTTTCCGGATCAAGATATGTTAAACCGAAAGTAAAGCTCAGTGGATCGATTGGTGAGTATGCAGCATCAACTTCAATACCACGTGTGCGCGCTGAACCTGCATTGATGAGAGCGAAAGCCGTACCCGTAAATGCGTTAGTTTGGAAATTATCGACATCTTGACTGAAGAGCGCGACATTGAGGTAGCCACCATCAAATCGTGTTTTTAAACCAATTTCGAAAGTTGCGGTTGATTCCGGACCAGCAAAACGACCAACGATTACTGGATCACCATTATCATCCACAAGAGGTGTACCACTTGAATCGGTTGCCTGAGCTGGCGGGAAAGAATCTGATGAAAGATTAGCGGCACTGGCTTTGAAGCCTGTAGCGTAACTGAAATATACATTCACAGACTCAGCAACATCATAGGCAACACGGGCTGTAAAGTTGATGTCATCATCAACAAGGAAACCATCATCGCTAAAGCCGTTAATATTATCACGCACAGCTCCAGGTGCTGGGAAATTTACTTGTGGCTGGAAGAACTGAACAACACTAAGTCCAGTAAGACCGATAAGTGGGTTGGATAGTGGATCGGCGGCTACCGCACCTTGAGCGGCACCAACAGCGCCTCCACGAATTGAAGCAAACAGTGCGGGATCAACCGCTGCTAATGTGCCAGCTGCCGTAAAGAAAGGAACTGGATCAGCAGGATTAAAAGCAAAGTCTGCGGCTGAAAACGGATTACCAGTGAACGGGTTTGTCGGCACAGTTCCGCCACCGCCTGTAATGGCAGCGAAAGTACCACCAGCAACAGGAGCAAACGCACCAGCTGCGATGAATGAAGGCCCGCTTGTTACAAATTGCGATAGATCAAAATTAGAGAGTTGGTCGTTAAGCAAACTGTTTCCAGTTACTTCTTTTTGGTCATTCACATATGAAATACCGCCAGTAAGAGTTAGGCGGTCTGTCAATTCCCAATCTACTTGACCGAACAATGAGTATGATCTGTTCTCCTGTGTATAGTCACCAAATACGCCAGTACCTTCTACAAAGGTTGATCCAAATGGTAATGCATCTGCACCACCAGCTGGCTGGAATTCAGGGAATAATGCTGATGGGCCGGTTGTTAGGGCCTGAGCAACTTGTGAAGCCCCTTCAGTGGCAAGCAGGCTGGTGCCGAGTGCGCCCAGTTGAAGGTCAACAAACTGGCGGATATCTGATCCAAAAATTACATCACGTTCGAATTCCAAACTTTCATCAAAATAGAAACCACCTGCAATCCAGTTAAAGTTACCAATACCGGTTTCAGTGTACCCCGCAATGCGAAGCTCTTGTGTGAATGTTTGTGAGAGTTGATCTTGCGGTTGGATGGCGATGTCGCCGCCGCTAAAGTCAACATCAGTGTTATTAAAGTCAGTTTGTTCACGATAGGCAGTGATCGATGTAACCTGTGCCCAACCAAGATCCCAGTCACCTTGTAGCGAACCACCACGACCGATGAGTTCGTTTTCAGGGAGAGTATCAAGAGCAACCTGACGAGCGTCCAAATCCTGCACCGGTGTTATGATATCTCCAAGGCCAAATGGGGCAGGAGCGCCAATTAATTGTGTTGGGCCAGCATTAATAATCTGAATAGCACCACAACATACTTCATCAATGCGATTATATTCACCAATAGCACGGAAGGAGAGAGTGTCAGTTGGCTCCCAGAGAAGTTGCCCCCGAACACCCCAGCGATCACGCTCATTAATATTGTCTTCACCTGTGACTATATTTGTGTACTGACCGTCACGCTGGTTGATACTACCAGAAACTCGAAACGCTAAAGTGTCAGTAATTGGTCCTGTTAATGACCCCCTGAAGCGTACAGTGTCAAGATTACCATATGTTGCCTCAACGGTACCACCATATTCAAACTCAGGCTTTTTTGTGGTGATACTGATGGCACCAACAGACACGTTTTTACCAAACAGGGTAGATTGTGGTCCGCGAAGAACTTCCACACGTTCCAACGTTGGAAGGTCAAGAATAGCCGAAGCGGAACGCGACCGGAAAACACCGTCAACAAATACACCAACGGCACTCTCAATACCTGGGTTGTTCGCGCCATTACCAAAGCCGCGAATCACAAAGTTTGTTTGCGAGGAGTTTTGAAGCTGTGTCACGCGAAGTGATGGGACAACAGTTTGCAAATCAATCAGGTCGATAATCTGACTATCTTCAATAACTTCAGCATCGACAACACTAACCGCGATAGGAACTTCCTGAAGGGTTTGCTCACGCTTTGTCGCGCTAACGATAATCTCATCATCTTGCGCGATAGCCCCTTGGCTCGCCATGATTGAGACAGCAGCACCAGACATAAGCTGTAATGCGAGCTTTTTGCCTGTGGTTTGTTTATTGGTGTTGCTCATTATATGCCCTTTTTTCTTGTGTTTCCATATGCGCCCTGAGTTGGATCGCTTTATATGAGGTGGTCTGACGCAATAAAGCCGCCTTGGACCTATTTGTTTAGTCAGATCTCATTAAAATTCTCTGATCATGCTTCATGATTTATGAATGATAAGCAGATTGCAATGCCGAGTGTCACTTAGATGCATCATGGATGGTAAATGTGATTTAATTACAACGATAATATCTGCTTGGAGAGATAAATTTTCCGCATTGCACAAAGAATGGTCAAAAGGATTTGGTAACGAACATGAAGAGGATGAATATGTAAACTGATGAGTTTACTCATTTTGGGTCACTCATGTGAAACATGGATCATAAGCCAGCAGACTTTGTAACCGGGAATAGCAGTGTGAGTCTGGATACGCCCAAACCATTACTAAGGAGGTCAGAGACGAAAGTGACCCAGATATGGAAAGCAGATTTGCCCCAAGAAACGCCTAAATCAGCGATCCAAAAATGCTTCATGAATTATGAGTATCAGCTGACAATCGTCAATAAAATATAAAATATAGAGTATAGAGTATAGAGTATAGTAAAAGGATATTACGGCCATTTTTCTAGCAGGCAAGCAAGAGTGCTCTACTCATCTTATATAGGTAATATGCGTTACAATGCCGGGCGAACTGGTTGGCGCTATCTTTGTGGTGGTTCTGATGTTGCAATCACAAATTATAATAAAACGAATCAAAATCGAAAATATTTATTCTTCAGTGCAGTGAAGATTGATTGTGGAAACTCAACAATACTTGCAAAACTTAAATTGTGGTCAAATTTTTAAACAAAAAGATCGTATTCCCCTTTTCAGCCTCACAAAACTGTGATTTACTCCTTAATAGGGAAAGGCTGAACGATAGGGGTTACTTGAAGAGTATAAATTTTTCTACATTTTTCTAAAGAAAAGTTTTTAAACGAACACTCCTTAAGTGGGGTTTTGTTTTAACAACTTTATAGAGATAAAACACGACCATCAAAATATGCATTCCAAAGCGCTTTGTTTGCTTTGGTGTGGCTGAGTGCGCGTGGCGTGAGGCGGTTTTGCTGCTTGCGAGGTCGTGTATATTGTGTAGCGCGGGCGCATATTGCGTGCGGACTTAGTTGTATGCGGGACTGTATGCTCGATTGGCGGTATCCAGAATTGGTTTAAGCCTGATTTGGTTTAAATACGCCAACTTTAGTGCGCCATGCTTAGTGCGAGTGTACCGGTGTGCAGCAAGGTCAGCGTGCGGTAAACCAAGTAATAGGTAAACCAAGTATGAATTCAGGCAGAGCCTGCAAGATTACAATGTCTTTCCCCCCTATAACTGATCCACGAATTTTGTAATTCTCTACGAAAAAGG
>CAZGVP010000024.1:0-16389 GCA_964529135.1 uncultured Caulobacterales bacterium
GCCTGGAACGGGGCGCAGGATTTGAGAATTCAACCCAAGATCAGCGCCCACTTCACGATAAACAGGCGCTAGCATAAACGATAATGTAATGACTATGATAAAGCATGGCACGATCAACCAAAACGATCGAAATACTCCCCGGATTGAGCGGTCAAGATTATCTTCCCAACCTTCGCGATTGAAGGCCATAGCACAGACACCAGTCATATGATCCAAAAAATAATTCAACATCACGCAACGCGCCCATATGTAGTAAAATATGTTTTTAATATATCCGTATAAATATCAGTTAGCTTAATAATGTCATCTGTCGCAACACACTCATCAATTTTATGCATTGTCGCACCCACTAACCCGAATTCAGCAACGGGTGCATCGCGCTGAATAAACCTTGCATCAGATGTTCCACCAGACGTTGATAACTCTGGAAGACTACCAGTTTGGCGTTCAACACACTGTGCTAACATAGCCAAATAAGTATCATCCGTTGTCAAAAACGCTTCTCCTGAAACAATACTTTCAAGATCGAATGCAAAGCCCGTTTCTTCATAGGCATCTTTCAGTTTTGTCTCGATCCATGTATGAACCTGAGCTCCACTCCAATTAGGGTTAAAACGCACATTAAGACGTATCAAAACATCAGCAGGGATGACATTATGAGCGCTGTTATCAGTTTCTATTTCTGTAATCTGTAAGCTGGAAGGTTGAAACCGCGCATACCCATCGTCCAATGGTTCGCGAGTCAAAACGTCGATATAAGTAGAAACGGCATGAAGTGGATTGCGAGCCCTATCGGGATACGCAACATGACCTTGCGAGCCCCTTATTGTCACCCAAGCATTGATACTACCCCGTCGACCAACTTTAATCATTTGTCCCATCTGTGACGGGTTAGTCGGCTCCCCCACCAGGCAATGATCTATAATTTCACCACGTTTCTTTAGCCAGTCTAGCATCTTGCGTGTACCATTAATCGCAGGACCTTCCTCATCTCCTGTAATCAGTAAACTGATTGATCCGCAAGATTGAAAATCTGTTTCGCTGGAAAGATATCTCTCGCATGCAGACACAAAAGCAGCAATTGCGCTTTTCATATCGGCGGCACCGCGCCCGAATAAAACACCATCAGTGATCCGCGCCTCAAACGGTGGCACCATCCACGCATCTTCTCTGCCGGGCGGCACAACATCGGTATGGCCGGCAAAACAGAAATTCGGCCCCTCTTTTCCAATGCGCGCATACAAGTTGTTAACCGTAGGAGTATTCTCATCATCAAACACGACGCATGAAACATCAAACCCTAGTGCACCCAATGTATTTTCCAACACATCTAACGCTCCCGCGTCTTTTGGGGTTACAGAAGGGCACTTTATTAGGTCTTGCGCCAGCTTTATCGGATCAAATATGGTCATGGCCAAGAGGTAGTCCACCTGCAGGCCGTGTACAAGTCATCAGGCCCTATCTCACTCGCACAAACTTACAATCAGATCGGAAGCATTATGCCAAAACTTGCAATCCCGGACATTCCCGTTGGCGAAGGGGGGATTTACCCAGGTGATCTAGCCAATATCATCCAAGGGCGACAAAAACAGGCCTTAGGTGATGCTGGCGGCCTCACCCAATTTGGGGTGAACTTAACACGATTGCCGCCAGGTAAAGCATCCGCGCATCGTCACTGGCACGCCCATGAAGATGAATTCTTTTATATCATCTCCGGAGAAGGCGTTTTGGTTGAAGATAATGCAGAAATACCATTGAAAGCGGGAGATGCTGCCTGCTTCCCTGCAGGCGTTCCTAACGGTCACCATATCATCAATCGCAGCAACTATGATCTTGTTGTTTTGGAAATTGGGACGCGTAGCAACAATGAAATAGTAACCTATACAGATCCCGAGGTGGACATGAAAGTTATCAGGCAAGAAGGCGCCTGGCAGGTTTTACACAAGAACGGGACCCCCTATTGATAGAGCCCGCTTGGTTAGTTTTTGGAAAATGGTTCAATAGAAGATGCAGCATCTACACCGAACAAAGAAATACCTGTGATACCCTTTTTTATAAAAACTGACCGATCCGTTTCTGGCGCCCATCCCAACATTTTCTTTGGTTTCTCGTTATCATATGGAGAAACTTGCGCGCGTGATCGCCAATCACGCAATGTCGGTTTGGTAAGGTTTTTGCGTCGCGCCAAGTATTTTTTAGCAACATACTTAAATGTATCCACCAAAAAATATCGCCAGGTAGGCGTTGGTATCGCGCGCATTTTAACACCATACCCTTGCGATATCTCAGAAAAATAATCACGGGCAGACAACAACGGATCTCCAACAAGATTAAATGCTTCACCTTCAATTGATGGTGCTGTCATCATATTGACCAACGCCTCAGCGGTATCTTCAACAAGCACAAAGGGTAACTTATTTTTTCCATCACCCCATAATTTACAAGCGGTTGATCCACGCCACATCGCTATCCCCCAATGTTGCAGTGGGCCACCCTTACCGACCACAATGCCAGGTCGAGCAATAACTAAAGGTAAATTTTCTTCCCTGTACAAATCAAGAAGAACTTCCTCACATTTAGCCTTGGAACGTGAGTAAAGGTCTCTTTCATCAAGATTGAGATCAAAAGGAACATTTTCACTAATCGTCACATCAGCATTTGATGCATCATAACAGCTGATAGTTCCGGTATACACGAGCCGCTCTATGCCAGCCTTGAGGCAGCATTGGCCAATATGCCGAGTGACATCAACATCATTTCTGAGATATCCCTCCCATGTGCTTTCTGTTGCCCTGGCAAAATGATAAACTGTCTCGATACCATTCAAGGCAGCCAGCAAATCTTCTTCAGATTTTAAATCCCCAGTGAAACCAGTAATTTTACCATCTGGTCGTTCAAATCCGGAAACGCGTCCACGGGAAAACACCCGCACATGATAACCCGCATCTGCCAGTGCATGACAGGCATGACGACCGATAAAGCCGGTACCACCAATCACCAAAACCGTCGGTTCACTCTCAACTTTAGTAATACCATTATCGAAATCAGCTTTTGAGGCTTGCGCTTGCTTCTCCTGAGCTTCGTCCAATTGTGGCCCAGCAATATCGAGAACATCCTCTATGTGTCGCAAGGAATTTGCTGCAAGTTGAGGGCTCAGACGCCGATCAACAGGTTCCTGTTTTCTGATTGACTGATAAAAACTTTGAATACCACGCGTCATACTCAGCCCATAAGGTGCTAAATTATTGAGCGATGTCAGTTGCCTTGTGGCATTCGTTATCCCCGTTCCCACTGCTTGTGCAGCTTGCGAAAATTGCAAGGCCAATGGCCCCACAACAATATCCAGCATTGGTGTCTGTTCTATACGATAGCTGTCTTCTGCAAAATTGTAATGTGCTGACGCGCCAGTACCACGTACACTGACAGAACGGTCATCATGACCTTCAATGAGAGAGATATCGGCCGTAATAGACGTGACACCAGCCTGCGCAGTAATAGACCAACCCTGGAAATGAGTAATATCACCTGGTATGGTTACTGGATGACGAAGGCGCACTTGTATGCCATCAATTTCATCAAAAAGATCTGCGATAAAAGCAAACAAATGACTACCGATCTCAAGTAAAATATTTTCTGGCGCCCGCAACATCCACAAACCGTATGGCCCAGCGCGCAAAGGACCGAGCGGGAAACGCCAATTTAACTGTACATGGTCAAGCATGCCGATTTTGCCGGATTTGATATCACGACAAAGCTTTTCATATCCTGGAAGCATCAGGAAATTATGATTGACACCCAATTTTACATTATTTGCGTCAGCTATCCTCACCAATTCCTCGGCGTCTTCCGATGACAGACAAAAAGGTTTCTCAACAAAGCAATGCTTTCCCGCTTCCAAGATTTTTTTTGCCGGATCATAATGAGCATTTGGCGTCGTTAACACATGAACAACCGTGCTAGGATCATTAGCCAACATCTCACCGAGGTCAGTATAGGCTTTAGCACCAAATGTGTCGGCTAAGCCGGTTGCAGCACTAGGCGACAAATCGCATACAGCAGTGACATTGGCATTCTTAATACGCGCTATCGCGCTCGCATGCCAACTGGCAATATATCCAGCACCAAGAAGGGCAACATTGATGGTCTCATCACTCATATCTAATATTCTCGCAGCGCTATTTATTTATATTCAACGATATTGATTGCACGGCCGGTAAGCCTTTTTCGCCAATAATTCAATATACCGACCAGGTTAGCAAATCGTGCAAGACCCAGATGGTATGCATATATACCAGCAGCTTTTTCATCTAATCCGCTTGCGCGCAAGCCACTTCGGGTTCTGATAAACGAAAGGAGGTAAAGGCTGATTAATAATAATGACCACCCACCAACGAACACAGCGCCCAATACAATAATCAAGGGCAGTAACCCACCCCAAATTAATGCTCGTAACTGGTGGCGCAAAAAATATCCCTTATGCAGACTACCCACCAATGCAAAAGCATATCCAGCCCTTACAGCTCGTCGCCACCATTGTGAAAAATGGTGAATATCAGCATCATGAGCGCACATTTCTTCATCTATCCGCAAAAGGCGAGACCCGGCTCCTCGCAGGCGAATACAAAGATCATCATCTTCTGCAGCAATCACTTGTGGATTAAACCGTCCCACCGCCTCAAAGGCGGTTCGCCGAATCATAAAAATACCCCCACAAGCCTCAATCTCTCCAACTGGCCCGCGCCATTCAATATCGCACATTAAATTATAGACTGTCTTTTCCGGAAACATTTCCCGGCAATGCCCGGTTACAAGCGCGACATCAGCCCGATCTTCAAGATGCTTATAGGCTAGCGCTGGAAAATCTTCCGCAGGTTCGCAATCCCCATCTATGAACATGACAGCATCAATTTGTGGCCATTTACGAACCAAAGCCTCAAAACCCTGATTGCGCGCTCTTGCAGCAGTGAAAGGCTGATCGGAATCCAATTCCACAACTGCGATTCCAAGAGAACGCGCATATGTCACGCTATCATCATCAGAGTCGGAATCCACATAGACACAACGCCCATTGCCTGCGCTCAAGCGTGTAAGACATCGCTTCAAGCGCTCACCTTCATTGCGTCCAATGGCAACAAACCCAATTTTTTGTGATAATTCCACTTAGAAAACCCTGTAGGAAAGCTTTTCCTGATAGGCTGTACGCTTAGCTCGCAGTAAAAATCAAGGACTTGAGGCTTGCAGAATTGCTGCAGATGAATTTTACCCCATAGACATAGGCATCTGGTTTGGCTAAAAGCCCCATCAAACACATAAACTTTTCTTTATATGAATAGGCTCAACGCCGAGTCCGCTATGAAAGGCCCTTTCCCATGCCGCGCCAATCCTACCTGTTTACCAGCGAAAGTGTCTCCGAGGGACACCCTGATAAGGTCTGTGACCGTGTTTCTGACTCTATTGTGGACCTGTTTCTGGGGAAAGACCCGGTTTCTCGTGTCGCTTGTGAAACTTTGACTACAACCAACCAGATTGTGCTGGCTGGCGAGGTGCGATGCTCTGAAGCTGTTTCTCATGAAGAAATCGAAGCCACAGCGCGCGCAGCAGTCAAAGATATTGGCTATGAGCAAGACGGCTTCCATTGGAAAGACTCCAACTTCCAGAACTTCCTGCATGAGCAATCTGCAGATATTGCCATGGGCGTTGATTCTGCTGACAACAAAGATGAAGGTGCTGGCGATCAGGGCATTATGTTCGGATATGCTGTAAATGAAACTGACGCCTTAATGCCTGCGCCGATCCAGTATTCTCACGAGATTTTGCGTCGTATGGCAGTTGTTCGCAAGTCAGGTGAGCAACCGGAATTTGAACCGGACGCGAAAAGCCAGGTAACATTGCGTTATGAAAATGGCAAACCTGTAGCGGTTACCTCCGTTGTCGTTTCAACCCAGCATACCGAAGGCTCCACGCCTGCAGACATTAAAGAGATGGTACGCCCGATCGTAGTCGATGTATTGGGCAATATGGGTATGCCGCCGGAAGAAGAATTTTTCGTCAATCCAACGGGTAACTTTGTGATCGGAGGCCCTGATGGCGATGCTGGCCTTACAGGACGCAAAATTATTGTCGATACTTATGGTGGAGCAGCCCCTCATGGTGGCGGTGCTTTTTCTGGTAAAGACCCGACAAAAGTAGACAGATCTGCCGCTTACGCCTCTCGCTATCTGGCAAAGAATGTCGTTGCAGCTGGTCTTGCAGAACGCTGCCTCATCCAGCTTTCCTATGCGATTGGTGTTGCGAAACCATTATCGGTCTATGTTGACCTTTACGGCACAGGGCAAGTTGATGAAGCAAAACTGGAAGCTGCGCTTGTTGATGTTATGGATCTGACACCGCGCGGGATCCGCGAGCATCTGGGTTTGAACCGTGCAATTTATGCTCGTACAGCAGCTTATGGTCATTTTGGTCGTGACGCTGAGGCAGACGGGGGCTTTTCATGGGAGCGCACCGATCTTGTTAACGCCCTAAAATCAGCAGTTGGTGCTTAAACAAGCTCACACGCTTTCACAATAATGCGACATTAAAGCTCTGCCTCACAATCATCGCTGAAGACTGCTATAACGCATGGAGAAAGGATATTCTCCATGCGTTTTTTAGTTGCCATTATCGTTATACTTATCTCAGGATTTAGCCCAACCCTCAGTCAGGAAGATAGCGATCACAGTGAACAAGCTCTGCCACAGCTAGAAGGAGCTCCTTCGGAAGGATTACCGTCAAACCGGTTTGATCAAAACTCCACTGAACTTCCCCCATTGGATGGCTCCTCACTAGAACCAGTTGGCAATCAGGCTGTTGCCGTTGCAGCAAGGTTGCGCGATATAGTTCAGCGCATCGATCCAGGTGCAGAGTTTTTATCTAATGGTGCCAACTTTCGCGTCGAAACAGTACCCGTTACTCTGGTTTATGACATCAACGCAGATCGTATGCGGATCGTTGCACCAGTTACATCGATAAACGATCTGGAGGCTGATGACCTGATCAGGCTCATGCAAGCCAATTTCGATTCAGCACTTGATGCACGATACGCATTAGCGCAAGGCGTTTTATGGTCTACCTTTATTCACCCACTATCGTCTCTGTCTTCAGACGATTTTGGTTCCGGCCTCGGTCAAACCATCAATCTCGTACGAACCTATGGATCTTCTTACACATCCGGTGCGCTCGTATTTGGCGGTGGTGACAGTCAGGAAGAACAACGCCAGTTGATCGAAGAATTGCAGGATAAAAGCAAAGAAATATAGGTATTAATTTTGCCCAAACCATCTCAGACTTTTTCGGAAGTGGAGCCGCGCCAGAATATTATGACTAGAAAATACAAGAGAGCATGCGCCGATTAATTCAACACATACAGGAAAAATACTTTTCCGGGCCGGTTAGAATCTCGTCTTGCCTCTACAAAAGTCCAAAGAAGCTAAAAATTTCACGCGTTGCATTGCGACCTGAATTTGACTGCGTCGGCCATGCGTGACCAACGGCACCCAGTTGAGGGTTAGCGATATTGAGTTCATAAAATACAACATCGCTACCCGCTGGGCATTTATGATCGTGCTGATAGGATGGCGACCAGATAGAGTTCCATTTTTTGATTACAGATGTACATCGATTCCGTTTTGCATATTTTTCCACACGCAATTTTGCTAACGCAAAAGGCACAACCTGGTCATTACGATTGTGAATATTAATCAATGGCCTGTGTACTGGTGCGGTTTCACAACTAGTATCAAACACAGCCCCTCCGACACCGCCCACAGCTCTAAATTTATCTGACATCAAACACGCCAGCGTCATCGCCATACCCGCGCCTGAAGAATAACCGATAGCAAAGCGCTTGGTTGAAGTACAAGAAGCCGCATCAATAACAACCATCAAATCTGCGATGAACTTTGCATCATCATGATGGAGCCTCTCACCGGGTTTTGTGGTAACGTTATCTCCCGTATACCAGACAAGCTTTTCATCAGATCCCGGCACCTGCTGTGCAACTGGCGCAACGATGATTACATCCGCCAAAGAAGCAAATGCGGTTAGGCGTGCATGATCAGGCCATGCTACGGGATCTTCGGTCGCGCCATGGAAAGCATAAACCACTGGCAATGGCTCCGTCACATTGCTCGGTAAATATACCCGGTACTCCCGATCAGACTCATTTGCTGATGAAGTATTCGCAAGTTTATGCAGATTCAGGGCAGGTGAACAAATAGGATCAACCCATGCCTCAGCTCGATCAGAAATCCCCATTATGGAATATATAATGCCACAGACCAACAACCATAAGCGATATTGAAAAATAACATTTGGCATCTTTAATCCCCATACTGGCTTTCTCTGGCCATCTTCACCCCTACCTCTATAGCGAACCAGAAGTAAGGGTGGGGCCATTATACTGGAAAATATATGGGTTCGTCAAAATCACCAATTTTCAGGTAGTGGATCAGTGCGAAATCTAACCTTTGTTGGACCATCTCGCCATATTGCTTTTTACAGAATATTTCCAAATCCCACCCGAGGATACTTTTTAAAATTCAAGCTAATCCACTACCAACTTTCATTCATAACATTACTCATTGTCCTATTATTTCGGGACTTGAGGTATATGAGGGCCATTGCTATTTCCCAATCATCGAAAGCTATCCTATCTCGACAATAGTAATTGCGTAAGTTTGAAGGGGGAGATCTGATGGCACCACAGAAATAACAATAGTCTATGTATGGTGGGGAGCCACACATAGACATTCTCAACTATCCTAACAAGGGGAGATATTCATGTTAAAAAAAATACCAACAGCAACATTTGCTATCATTATGGCCATGATTTTAAGTTCCGCACTTTTTGCGTCACAGGCAAGTGCAGCAGACAAATCCCAGCAACAAAACGCAACCATCAAAATCAGTAATCTTGATATGAATAATCATGATGATGTCGCTAATCTTTACAAAGATATTGTTGTCACGGCCACCACGCTGTGCGCACAAGAAGATGCAATTGGCCTTGTCACAAAAATGCATTCTTCATGGAGCAACAGAATTTGCACAAAAAGAACTGTGCTTGAGTCAATACGCAGCGCAAATATACCTGCATTGAAGGCAATGCACAAAGAGCTACCACGCAAGATCCGCTATTCGGCAGATGCCTTGGGAAAATCTCAATTTGCATTAGTCCGGTAAAGATCAGCCATGAAAGCTAGATAACACTCAGAATTTCAAAAACCCGCAATTGGTAATTTGCGGGTTTTTCTATCTGCATACACAAAAACATGCTTTCTTCCATAAGGGCGCAAGAGTCGGGTGGTGTTCACACAGCCATGCACCTAAATTGGACACATGAAACAAGCTGCCCCGGACACCAAGCCTCAATCTTCCTCATATGGCGGGAGTCCAGACCTTTGTGATGATATTGAACGCCCATACCAGAACGTCGCCCTTGCAATCGATTTTCTGGTAACACATGCCCAAGAGCATCCCTCACTCGAACAGACCGCTGCTCATGTTGGGCTGTCGCCACAGCATTTTCAACGCGTCTTCAAAGCGGGTGCCGGCGTTTCGCCCAAGAAATTTTTACAATATCTGGCAGTAGGACGCGCCAAAGAGGCGCTCGCCGAAGGCAAATCAGTTCTAGAGGCAAGCTTAGCTGCAGGACTTTCCGGTCCATCACGCCTCCATGATTTGATACTTGTTGCCGATGCCATGACTCCAGGGAGTGTTCGTCGCAAAGGAGACGGCGAACATATACGCTACGCGCAAGTACCCAGCCCGTATGGTAACGTTCTTCTCGGGGCAACAGATAAGGGCATTTGTTGGCTTAGTTTTATAGAAGGGTCTGAGCGCTCCGGAATTGAAGAGATAAAAAAAGACTGGCCAGGTGCAAAATTTTCAGAAGATGCTGTTTTTGTAACCCCCCTTGCCAAAGCTGCATTCTCGTTTGCCACACCAGGCAACATTACCAAATCCGCGAAGAGTACCCCTAAACTTGGGTTGCATATAAGCGGCACCAATTTCCAGTTGAAAGTATGGGAAGCGTTGCTCAAAATACCACATGGTTGCCTTATGACTTATGGTGACCTTGCCAAAATGATTGGGCAACCAAAAGCATCTCGTGCTGTAGGCACAGCAGTTGGCGCAAATGCAATCTCATTGCTTATCCCCTGCCATAGAGTCATCTTGTCCTCTGGTATTGTGCACAATTACCGTTGGGGGTTTGAGCGCAAGAAAACAATTCTCGCCCTTGAAGCTGCAGCATCCTGATCTCACAAAACACTGACTGTTCTATAAATAGATAATACCCAAGCACTACGTCGATTAGGGCGTATAGCCACACAAGCCATGAAGGTCCTTTACCTTAAGCCTTTAAAAGCCCAAATTGACGCCATGTCTGAATATAACAGTGATATTATTATAGTCGGCGGAGGGCTGACAGGGGGATTAGCCGCTCTTGCGCTGGCCAGCCGTAAATTTTCCGTACAACTCATCGAAAGCCAACCACTGCACACGATGACCGACACTGGTTTTGACGGTCGCACCACAGCAATTGCCTATGCTTCCATGCGTCTATTCCGTCGCCTTGGCCTTTGGGATGACATCGCAAACTATGCAGAACCAATTCGTGATATTCTTGTAACGGATGGAACACGCAGAACCCGCTTCCGCGAAGGTGGTCTATCAACTTTTCATATGCACTTTGATAGCAGTCAACTTGATAACGCAACACCGCTCGGCTGGATTGTCGAAAATCATGCTATTCGCAAGGCATTGTTACAGGCTATGACAGCAGCACCTGATATTAACATACACGCCCCTGCTCATCGCAACACAACTGAATTTGATGCTTGTAAAGCAATCGTTAATCTCGATGATGGCCGCGAGTTAACATCATCATTGGTTCTGGCTGCAGATGGCAGAAATTCAGCTCTTAGAAGTGAAACCGGTATAAGGGTTAATCATTGGCGTTATTCACAAATCGGGCTGGTCGCAACAATAGCTCATGAAAAACCCCACGACGGATTTGCGCAAGAATATTTCCTCCCCAGCGGGCCATTTGCAATCTTACCTATGAAGCAAGCACCTAGCCAAAACAATTTTCCTAACCGATCCTCACTTGTGTGGACAGAAACCAAGTCCCTTGGTAAAAGCCTTCTTTCCCTCGAAGATAGTCTGTTTAAAGAAGAACTTGAAACCAGGTTTGGCTCCTATCTCGGAGACCTCTCTCTTGCTGGCCCGCGCTTTTCTTATCCATTAGCTTTTCATCTATCCCATGAATTTGCAAAACCACGGCTTGCCCTAATTGGGGATGCTGCACGCGCAATCCACCCGATCGCAGGACAAGGATTCAACCTTGGTATAAAAGATATTGCTGCGCTCACAGATGTTCTGGATGAAGCCCGAGGCGTGGGCTTAGATATTGGTCACATGACAGTATTACAAAACTACCAACAATGGCGCCGATTTGATTCAGTATCTCTCGCATTGGGAACGGATTTCCTCAATCGATTATTCTCTAATAATTCTACGCCTGTCAGGTTGGCAAGAACTATTGGCCTGGGCGCAGTCAATGCCACAAAACCGCTTCGAAATTTCTTCATGCAACAAGCTGGCGCGGATGTTGGACAGTTACCATCATTACTACAACCGGAATAAGGTTTAGCTCAGGAAATCAGTTTACTGTTTCAAGATCATTTCACCGTTTCGAGTTTCAACACTCGATAGTTCTGACAAAAAACTCATACCAAGCAAGTTAATATCAAGACGATCATCTGATAGCACAAATGCATCTACATCATTTACCAGAACACCATCAATCTCAATCTCATCAATCGATACAAGCGCTGCGCGCGTTTTTCCGTTAGCCGTTGAAACACCGTGAGAAAAATCATTTTGATTTAATAAGATTCCCGCACGCTGAAGATCAGATTCCCGCAACGCCACATATACCGCACCAGTATCTACCAGAAATCGTGTTCGGCGATTATTAACTTTTGCTTCAACGTAATATTGATGGTTATTCGCGGCCGGAATGGTCACCGTTCGCCCATAGCTCGATTTTTTCTTTGCAGGTCTTTCGTTTTTGCCTTCTGATACAGCTGCTATTATATGTCCGTCACTATCTTCCCAGTAACGAACACCCACGATTAGCGCCACACACAAGGCAATAGATGCAAAAATCAATAATCGCATGAACTGCTCTCCAAATCTGATCACATTGAAGAATAATGAAGAGGTCTTAAAAAACCGGCAACTTGAAGGCGATTTGCAAGTGGAGCTATCCTGATAACCCCAGAACATCACGCATGGAATACAGCCCCGATTTTTGGAGACTTGTTCCATCTTGGGATAGCCATTTCGATGCTCGCAAAGCACCCTCAGCAAACAATTTACGGTCCGTAGCATGATGAGAAAGGGTCAATATTTCCCCTTCGCTGGCAAACATAACATTATGATCACCAATGATACCGCCACCCCGAATAACTGAGAAACCAATATCCCCGGATTTTCGAGCCCCGGTTATTCCATCACGAGTACGAACTGACTTTGCATGCAGGTCCACTTTTCGACCTGCAGCCACTGCATCTCCTAATAACAATGCTGTACCGGACGGGGCATCGATTTTATGGCGATGATGCGCCTCGGTAATCTCTATATCAAACTCATTACCCAAAGCTGCCGCTGCCTGTTCTACAAGAACCGACAGTAAAGTGACCCCCGTACTCATATTGCCAGCTTTTATAATGGGTATCGATTTGGATTTATCAGCAATAATCGCATCTTCCTCTGGGGAAAATCCAGTTGTACCAATCACATGCCCAAACCCATATTCTGCGCAAACACCTGCATGATAAACACTTGCAGCAGGCATGGTAAAATCAATCAAAACTGTCGGGCCACTCTTCTCGAAATCACGCAAAACCGCTTCCAGGGCTTTAATCTCAATATCACATGCCCCCAGCCCGGATAGTTCACCGATATCAGTACCGATTACGTTAGCACCCGCCATATCAAAAGCCGCATCCAGTTCAAAATCTGGATCATCGAGTACCGTCGTCGCAATAGCCTTCCCCATACGCCCACCGGCACCAGCGATAATGATGCTTGTTTTCTCATTCATGCTAAAATCCTCATCAGATTAGGATTGTGGTAGCGCGTCCTTCTTCATCAATCCAGCAGAATTGACGTCATCAAGAAGGCTATTACCATGTATGGACTGCAGGGTTATGTTAGTTTTAATAGCGTTCAGAAAATCTTGTTGCCTAACCTTTTGACGCAAACTGACTTCTAACGGTTTTATCAAGCTTACTCATCACCAGCTTGTTGCGTTTCGTATCAAGCGCAATAACAAGTTCGGCAACGAAATCACGGCGAAGTTTAAAAAGATTTCCTGCCGCGTCAGGCCCCATCGTCTCAACAGTCAATCCAGCCGCAAAATCATAAACAGTAAACAAATTATTAAGCACAGGCGGCCGATAGCCCTGATAGGCCTTCGGTTTGTGTATGTCTGCACCATCATGCCTTGGTGTATTTGGCAGCAGCAACCGACCTTGATCAATCATACCCGATACACGGGACAATTGTTTTGTAAACTCAAAATCATCGCATTGCCAGGTCGCTGCTTCCAGGGCCGCCAAGGCTTCAATCGCATCACGCCCCCATGCCCGCACAGCCATATCGAATTGCAAGAGAATATCTTGTGATTGTACCGCAGCCTGCCGCCGCTCCGTACGCCTTGCAATAATAAAAGAAACCAGTGCGAACACTGCCGCAACAATAGAACTTATCAGCGGAAAGGAGAGTTGCGGTAAAATTTCTATAATAGCGTTCATTCAACTATCCGTGGTCATAAATGGTGCAGCCATTTTGACATTTTTTGTCGCAACAAAAAGAGGCTCATTCCCATGTAAATACCATACCTTGAAAGTAAATAAGTCAAGTACACCCTATAGTGCCAAAATTTTTAATTGGAGGATACTTGATTGCAAACAGAACCCGCCATTCACGAACCCAAAAAACTTGAAGTTTAACAGGCGTTTAACGCTTTTCAGCAACAATATGCTGATGGGCGAAAAGCAAAACATATTGGATAAAGAGGATTGGGTTGAGGAAAAATATCTCGATTTTGCTCGTTTTATCTTTCTTGGATACGGCGTTAGCGCTGTAGCCACTATAGCCATTATATGGATGCTCCATGATGTAGCACCGCCTATCTTGCTTTATTCTCCTGCAATTATTTTTGCACTCATTCTTATAGTTCGATTACCTGCTATTTTTGTTGAGCGGAAGACATCACCTTCGCGCGAAGAACTCCAAACTCGGTATAAGCTGACAAAATATATTGGTATATTTTTAGGTTTTGTATTTTCAGCTTGGTGCGGATTATTATCTCAATATAGTAACCAAGATCAGGTGGCAATGTTAACAATGTTGGTTGGCATGTGTGCCATGACAGGGTGCATCCTATCCAGCGCTACACCTTCCATTTCCAGAAGCATTCTATTTGCAGCCGTTACACCTTTTACAATAGCTTTGGTTTCTAAATTTGATTTATTTTATTCAGGTTGCGCAGTAATTCTCGCAATTAATGTCATTATAACCTTGTTTTTTTCGAAGCGCCATTTCGATCAAATCAAGAAACTCCTTGTGAGTGTTCAAAGAGCCGAAGACGCAAGCCGCGCAAAAGCTGATTTTCTTGCAAATATGAGTCATGAAATTCGCACCCCGATGAATGGTGTTGTCGGGATGACGAATTTATTGATAGATACAGAACTTACCGAAGAACAAACAGACCTTGCGAATATAATTCGTTCATCTGGCACCAGCTTGTTGAATATAATAAATGATATTCTTGATTTTTCGAGATTCGAATCTGGTAAGATGACCCTTTCACCAATACCTTTTAATTTTCGAACTGCCGTTGAAGATGTAACAACCTTAATTTCAAGCACAGCCAGAGAAAAAAACACCGAAATTGTTCTCGATTATGATCCGGCGCTGCCAGAAGGTATTATTGCAGATATATCCCGATTACGGCAGGTGATGAATAACTTGATCGGCAATGCCGTTAAATTTACCGATGGCGGCCAAGTAATCATCCGTATCAAAGGTGAAAAATCGGAAGAGACAGTCAAGTTACACTTCTCGGTGGAAGACAATGGAATCGGAATTCACGCTGACAAGTTAGCACAAGTTTTCGAAAAATTTGAACAAGCAGATAATTCCAGCACGCGAAAATATGAAGGTATGGGGCTTGGATTAGCAATCTCCAAATCTATCATAGAATTAATGGGTGGAGTTCTTGGAGCAGAAAGTGTTTTAGGTAAAGGGTCTACCTTTTGGTTCAAAATTGAGGTGCCACATGATGATGCCATTATTGGTAGTCAATATACAGAAGCACCGGATCTTTCAGGTAAACGGGTATTAATAGTTGATGAGAGCGATATTAACAGAAAAATACTTCGTGAACAAACCGCACGCTGGGGAATGCTTCCAATAGAGGCCATATCAGCAACTGATGCATTAAGTAAACTCTATCAATCACATGTAGAAAAAGAACTCTTCGACATAGTCATAACAGATTACCGCATGTCGGTAATCAATGGTGAAGCTCTATGTACAAAAATAAACCAAGAAGAAGCATTCCAAAACATACCTATCATTATGGCTTCATCAGTCAGCGATAGATCTGTAATAGAAGCAAATGCGCGCGCAACAGTATCTTCATGGTTGGTAAAACCTCTACGATCTTCGCAACTTCTCGATGCCATTGCCATGGCGCTATACAATAATTCCATAGAAAAACTTCGCAAGATTACCACTTCAACGAATACACAAGGGGTAGCGGTAGGTTCAGATAAACCAGAACCATTGGTAAAAATGGGAAAATATTCGTCTGATACAAGGTTATCTGTATTGATTGCAGAAGATAACGCGGTCAACCAGATGGTTATTCGCGCCATGCTTGAAGATACTGAATTTGATATCGTGATTGTCGACAATGGAAAACTTGCTGTTGATCATTATATCTCTATTAAACCAGATCTTATTGTTATGGACATTTCCATGCCAGAAATGGATGGCCTTAAGGCATCACGCGCTATCCGTGATTACGAAATCCGAGAGAAAATCACTCCCACACCCATTATCGCTGTCACTGCAAATGTTATGAAGACAGACAGAGTTGAGTGTTATGCTGCTGGTATGGATGGTTTTGTTGAAAAGCCAATCAAGAAACTAAATTTTCTTGCTGAAATGCGCAAATGGGCAAATCGAAAAAATGGCATTCTCACCGAAGCTCCAGATGAGACTTACGGCGGCATGTTTTAAGCGTTAGTATTATAGAGATTCGTACAAAAA
>CAZGVP010000025.1:0-16302 GCA_964529135.1 uncultured Caulobacterales bacterium
AGCATAATAAATGCATAGTGATACATATACCCGGTCTGCACCCGAACAACTCGCTTTGCACTAGCAGCAACAAAGGTCGCAATACCATTAGGACCAAAACCATCAATAATTTTTCCGTCTCCACCCTTCCATAAAAGGCGACCGAGCCAGTAAGCAGGTTTTACAAAAATAAAATCGTAGATCTCGTCAAAATACCATTTGTTCTTCAAGAACCCGAAGATCATGCCGCCCTCTTTTAACAGGCCAGGACGTAACGGATTTGATCCACGCAGATAATGCGCAGCAGCAGCAAAACTGCCCGTTAACATCGCCACAAATGGTGCAAACAATACCCATATCGGCACATGGTGTTCATCTCCGCCATGTGTTTCTTGTTTTTCATTATTGCTCTCAACTGCATGAGTCCCTTGCGCGCCATGTTCGCGGTTCTCATGACCTTCAGTATGAGGCGCGCTCTTGCTATTATCATCATGCAAAGACTCATGCTTGAGCTCAGTTGCGTGCTCATTATTCATACCATGGCCCGCTTCTGCCTGATAGATTACACCATTCCAGAAACTATCAGCCTTCGGACCAACAAAATCTTGATAGAACACCATTCCAGCCACAAGACCGCCAATCGCAAGCGGCACTAATGGGTACATCATCCAGTTAGGAGGGGAATGAAAATGCTTGCGTGTCTCTTCTGACGCACGGCTTTCGCCCCAGAAAGTTAAAAATATCAAGCGCCATGAATAGAAAGCCGTAAATACAGCTGCAATCAAACCCATGACGAAAGCATACATCGCAAACGGCGCACCCTGTTCAGCTGCAGCAAAAGCACTCTCAATGACAACGTCCTTGGAAACAAAACCGGCAGTTCCCAATGGGGCACCAAAAAGTTTTAAACCGGGGATGCCGACACCTGTAATCGCAATGGTGCCAATAATCATCAACAAATGCGTCATCGGCATTAAGTGCCGCACACCACCCATTTTTTTAATGTCCTGTTCGTGATGCATTCCATGAATAACAGCGCCAGCACCGAGGAACAAAAGAGCTTTGAAGAAAGCATGTGTAAACAGATGGAACATAGCCGCGCCATAAGCGCCAACCCCTGCAGCAAAAAACATATACCCAAGCTGCGAACACGTAGAATAAGCAATGACTTTTTTGATGTCATCTTGCAGTAAACCAATTGAAGCTGCAAAAAATGCTGTTGTCGCACCGACAACCGTAATCAAAGCTGTCGCGGTGGGTGCATATTCAAAAATTATGGAACAACGGCAAACAAGAAAGACCCCAGCCGTAACCATGGTAGCCGCATGAATAAGGGCGGATACAGGTGTCGGGCCCTCCATAGCATCAGGCAACCAGGTGTGCAGTAAAAACTGTGCTGACTTACCCATCGCCCCAATAAACAATAGAATTGCGATTGTCGTCAAAGCGTGGAAATTGCCACCAAAAAACGTCAATTTCAATGTCTGAACCGGGCCACCAGCATCCATCCCGAACGGAATTACATCGGAATTATTAGCGATAATTGAAAAGACTGTATCAAACTCAACCGAACGAAATACCCAGAAGATACCCATAATGCCGAGAGCAAAACCAAAGTCGCCAACCCGGTTAACAACAAAAGCCTTGATCGCTGCTGCATTAGCCGACGGTTTTTTGAACCAGAAACCAATCAGGAGATAGGATGCAAGTCCCACCCCTTCCCAACCAAAAAATAATTGCATAAAATTATCGGCAGTGACGAGGCAAAGCATCGCAAACGTAAACAGCGATAGATAGGCGAAAAAACGGGAACGGTGTGGGTCATCGTTCATGTACCCAATCGAATAGGCATGCACGAGTGTGGACACTGTATTCACCACCACCAGCATCACCGCCGATAGCATATCGATTTTCATCGCCCAGTTTGCTTGAAAAGAGCCAGATGAAAACCAGGTGAACAGAGTTTCAGTTGTGTCTATATGGTTACCCGATACATTAAAGAAAACAATCCATGACCAGATAGCAGCAATTGCCATCAAGCCAGTGGTCGTCAACTCTGCCACACGCGGCCCAAAACTACGCCCAACAGGTAGTGCGAGTAGCGCGCCAAAAAGCGGCAGGAGAACAATAAAAGGCTCCATCAAACTTTGCCTTAATTCTTCATTAGGTTAGCGTCTTCCACAGCGATATCGCCGCGGTTACGGAAATAGGAAACAAGGATAGCAAGGCCAACGGCGGCCTCTGCGGCCGCAACGGTCAACACCATAAAGGCAAAAACTTGCCCCGTGAGATCCGGTAGAGACTGACTAAACGCAACGAGATTGATATTCACAGCCAACAACATCAGCTCAATCGACATCAAGATAACAATAACATTTTTTCTATTCAGAAAAATGCCTGCCATACCAATGGCAAACAAAATCGCTGCTACTGAGAGGTAGTGTCCTAATCCTATCATGACTAAATCCCCTGCCCTGTTTTAACTGGCACGACTTCCACGCCTTCATCACGGGTACGTCCAAGCTGAGCCCCAACATCCTGTTTTTTGATGCCTTCACGTTCACGGAACGTCAGCACAATTGCGCCAATCATCGCCACCAGTAAAACGATGCCAGCGATTTGGAAATAATGAACATAATCGGTGTATAAAACGAGCCCAAGCGCCTCAATATTAGAGGGCGCATCTGCGCCAGCAGAAGGCGTCCCTGCAGTTGCGATCGGTTGCGCCCGCATCAACTCCGCATCCGATGGAAACACCCAAACGGCCACCACAAAAATCAATTCAATAACGACGATAGCTGCCAAGGTAGCCGCGATTGGAAGATATTGCAGAAAACCTTGTTTTAACTCAACGAAATCAACATCGAGCATCATCACGACAAACAGGAACAACACCGCTACGGCACCAACATAAACAACCACCAGCAACATGGCGAGATATTCAGCCCCCATCAAGACGAACAAGCCTGCTGCACCTATAAATGCAGAAATAAGGAAAAGCACCGAATGCACAGGATTGCGCGATGCGACAACCATCAAACCCGAGGCGATGGTAGCAAAGGCAAACACATAAAATGCAATTGTAGCAATCATGAAGACTTTCCGTGGGTGGACAACATCCACCTCTTTTTAAATTATGTGGGTGATACCCAACTATCGATAAGGCGCATCCAATTCCAGGTTTTTTGCGATTTCGCGTTCCCAACGATCACCATTGGCAAGCAAGCGATCCTTATCATAAAATAGCTCTTCGCGAGTCTCAGTAGCAAATTCAAAGTTTGGTCCTTCGACAATTGCATCCACCGGGCACGCCTCTTGGCAATATCCACAATAAATACATTTGGTCATATCGATGTCATAGCGCGTTGTTCGACGCGAACCATCGTCCCGAGGTTCAGCCTCAATTGTAATCGCTTGTGCAGGACAAACAGCCTCACAAAGTTTGCAGGCAATGCAGCGTTCTTCACCATTTGGATAACGGCGCAGGGCATGCTCACCACGAAATCGGGGTGACAGTGGGCCTTTTTCGAAAGGATAATTCAGTGTGATCTTGGGGCGCACATAGACTTTAAGGGCCAACCAAAAGGCCTTCACGAAATCGAGTAGCATAAAACCGCGGATAGCCTGAGCAACACGGGACATAATTAAGGCCTCCAGCTTTGGAACATATCGACGGCTTGAGGAAACAGGAGAAGCAAACCAGCCACCAGCACCACATAGATCATTGTCATCGGCAGGAACATTTTCCAACCAATGCGCATAAGTTGATCATAGCGGTAACGCGGCGTGATCGCTTTCACCATGGCGAACAAGAAAAAGAAGAAAACAATCTTCAAACAGAACCAGAAAAGCGGCATCTGATTGAGAATTGGCACATCAATCGGTGAATGCCAGCCACCAAAGAACAATATCGTCAACATTGCACACATCAGCACGATATTGGCCAACTCTCCGATCATAAATAATAGGAATGGCGTTGAAGAATATTCAACCTGATAACCGGCAACCAATTCAGATTCGGCTTCAGGAAGATCAAAAGGTGGGCGGTTTGTTTCGGCCAGGGCTGAGATAAAGAAAATCACAAACATCGGGAATAAAGGGATAAAGTGCCAGTTGAGGGCACCAAGGCCACGCGATTGACTTTCAACAATATCTGACAAATTGGCCGATCCAACGAGTAAGAGTACGCTGATAATTACAAAACCCAGCGACACCTCATAAGATACCATTTGCGCAGCAGAGCGCAGAGAACCAAGAAACGGGTATTTAGAGTTGGAAGCCCACCCCCCCATAATCACGCCATAAACCCCCAATGAAGAAACAGCGAAAAGATAGAGAATACCCACATTGATATTCGAAACGACCCATCCCGGCGAGACTGGGATTACGGCCCATCCAATCAACGCCAGAATAAAAGTAATCAACGGTGCCAGAATAAAGACGACCTTATCGGCACCAGCAGGAATGATAATTTCCTTGAAAACATTTTTCAGAAGGTCAGCAAAGGATTGCAGCAAACCAAAAGGACCAACAACATTGGGCCCCTTGCGCATCATTACGGCTGCCCAGACCTTACGGTCAAAATACATCAGAAATGCCTGCGCCAGCAGGAGTGTCACCACCAGCGCCAAAATCTGCAGCAATGTCGGGACAAGCCAGCCAAGCCAGCCTGCATCCACCGGTCGGGTGGACAGATATATCCAGAGTTCTTCCATTGGGGTTGCGTCTTAATCTGGAATGACGATCCCGTCACCCTTTTTCGATGGGAAAATTAACGCAAAATCAGAAGAATTTGTCGCATTGGCGATAAACACCAGCCTGTTTCAGCCTAACAGGCCATTTGTCTCGCCATAATACATTAATCCACCGCGATATTTCGGAAATCCATAACCATGAATCATCACCAGATCGATATCGGAGGATTTGAGCGCAATACCTTCATCCAGAATTGCCTGCCCTTCTGCGACCATAGCATTCAGGATCTTTTCTAATATCTCCTCATCGGAGATATCCCGGCGTTCAATGCCTTTGTCTTTGGAGGCTTTCAGAACAAGGTTTTCAACAATCGACGAGGGATGAGCAGTGCGATCACCCTTTTTATAGTCATACCAGCCATTACCGGTTTTCTGACCAAGTCGCCCCATCTCGTAAAGAGTGTCAGCCACATCCAGATAATGTTCCTTCGGATCACGGGTTGCATCTTCCCTACGGCGATTATGCCAGCCAATGTCAAGTCCGGCGAGGTCTGCCACCTGAAAAGGTCCCATAGGAAACCCAAACTCACGAATAACCCGGTCAATCTGATCAGGCATCGCACCTTGCTCCAGCAAAAGGTCTGTTTGTTGGCGATACTTCTTTAAGATGCGATTACCAATAAAGCCGTCGCACACGCCAGAAAGTACGGTAATCTTGCCTAATTTTTTACCTACTGCAAAAGCTGTAGCGATCGAATTAGCTGATGCTTTTTTTGTATGAATAACTTCCAACAATTTCATGATGTTGGCCGGACTAAAAAAATGCATTCCGATAACATCTTCAGGACGTTTGGTTGCACCAGCAATTTCATCAATGTTTAGGTACGACGTATTGGAAGCCAGCACACAGCCCGGCTTAACAATGCTATCAAGTTGTTTGAAAACCTGTTGCTTGATATCCATACGCTCAATGATAGCCTCGATCACCAAATCAACATTTTCTAAGCTCTCAAGAGTGTTAATAGGGCGTACACGATCAATAGCTGCAGTGGCAATCTCGTCTGTCATGCGCCCTTTTGATACATTATCTCGAAAGGTTTTTTTAATTCTGTTTATACCCGCATTGAGCGCATCAGTATTGGTGTCGAACAACAGAACTTCAAATCCGGCGCTGGCGCAAGCAATAGTGATACCAGCACCCATTGTTCCAGCCCCAAGGATACCGATAGATTGAACTGTCGTTGCTGCAACATCTTTTAGAAACGGTATCTTTGCAGCCTCACGTTCAGAAAAGAACGCATGGATAAGACCGGCGCGCTGCTCGCTTGCAAGGCACTGAGCAAACACTTCTCGTTCACGCTTTATCCCTTCTTCGAAGGAAAGCGTGCAGGTTGCTCGCACTGCTTCCAGTGCTTTTACCGGAGAAATTTGCCCCCGCGCTTTGATTTTGGTCTTTGCAACAAAGTTATCAAACCACTCAGCATCCCAATCCTTTGGTGATGGCGCTTGAGATAAAGGTGGACGAATATCTGTACCAAAAAGGCTTTGTGCAAAACTCATTGCCTCCTGCAAAAGGTCATTGGTTACAAGCTTATCGATAATCCCAAGGTCGAATGCTTTTTGAGCGCCAACCGGTTTACCGCTAGAAACAAATTCAGCCCCCAGCTTCATCCCTATTAGCCGAGGCAAACGCTGTGTGCCACCAGCCCCTGGGATGAGCCCGATATTCACCTCAGGAAGGCCAACCTTCGCGGAGGCTAGTGCGACGCGATAACGACATGCCAATGCAACCTCAAGACCACCACCAAGAGCCGTCCCAGGTAGTGCAGCAACAATCGGCAAGCGGCACCCCTCAAGATAATCCAGAACCTCCGGCAAACTCGGCTCCATCGGCGGTTTACCAAACTCTGTTATATCAGCACCGGCGCTAAAAAACCTGCCTGCTCCGGTTAAAACAACCGCTTCAATAGTCGGATCAGCTTCAACCTGCTTTACGGCAGCCACCAAACCTTCGCGCACTTTGTGCCCCAGTGCATTCACCGGAGGGTTATCGATTGAAATCGTAAGACATTTATTGTTAAGCTTGGTGGTGACGGCCATCTTCAAATTTTCTTTCTCTGATCAATTCAGTGGATCTTTCACCCGCGCAATGCTGCAATTACTTCACACATGCGTCAGGTGAGCATATCATCTTAGCAGAATATTTTTCTATACATAGAACCCTAATCAAACGCCTAGCAGAAAGAACATTCCATGGACACATCAACGCTGTTTACGCCATTCGAATGTAAAGGCCTTACATTGCCCAATCGAATTGTCATGGCACCGATGACACGCTCGATGTCACCGGACGGCATTCCCGGCGATGATGTAGCGGCCTATTATGAACGCCGCGCCAGCGCAGATGTTGGATTAATTCTTTCCGAGGGCACAACTACCGATCGGCCGGGAGCATCTAACGACGCCAAGGTTCCGAATTTTCATGAAGAACGAGCCCTTGCTGGCTGGCGCAATGTGATTGATGGCGTCCATCAAGCTGGCGGCAAAATGGGCCCGCAACTCTGGCATACAGGGATGATGCGCAAACCCGGCACGGGTGATAACCCCGACGCTATCTCAGATAGCCCATCGGGCATAACCCACAAGGGAAAAGCGGTTATGGCACCGCCAACAGATGAAGAAATTGCTGATATGGCAAGCTCTTTTGCCAGAGCAGCCGCCCAATCAAAAAATCTTGGTTTTGATATGATTGAAATTCACGGCGCACATGGATATCTTATCGATGAGTTTTTTTGGGACGTAATGAATCAGCGTACGGATAAATATGGCGGCAATCTCGTTGATCGCGCCAGCTTTGCTCGCGAGATTGTTCAAAAATGCCGCACTGAAATTGGCGACACAATACCAATAAGTTTACGTATCTCACAATGGAAGCAGCAGGATTTTTCAGTACGTCTTGCGCAGACACCAAACGAACTTGAGCCTTTTGTAACAAGCCTGTCTGATGCAGGCGTTGATATATTCCATTGTTCTCAGCGACGTTTTTGGGAACCAGAATTCGATGGGTCTGATCTCAATTTCGCAGGTTGGGTCAAAAAAATGACGGGTAAACCGACAATATCCGTCGGCTCCGTTGGTCTTGATGGCGACTTCGTAGCCGCTTTTGCTGGAGCAAGTGCAGGTACAGCGGATCTGGACACATTGATGGCACGCATGGACGCTGGAGAATTTGATTTAATCGCCCTAGGCCGCGCCCTCCTCCAAGATCCCCTATGGGCGCAAAAAGTAAAACAAGGGCGCTTCGATGAATTACAAGCCTACGAAAGTAAATCACTCTTCGTGCTAACGTGATCGCATTAAAGAACGTCAGTAAACGGTAAAAAATACTATATATTCAGACGATCATTAGAAGTTCAAACTGAATATTAACTCTACACAATATTCGATATTGATTTATTGCCGTATTTTAGATTCGATCCAGGCATCCCTTCGCTTGGCAAGCTCACCCCGAACGTTTTCATTAACCGATTTTCAAGGTCAACAGGGTTTACATTACCAAGATAACCACACCCACTCAACACATGGGTTTGGTAACAGCTTCCAAATCCCCCATATTCTACTGCTTGAACAAGTCGATTTCCAGCAGCCATTATGCTAGAATTAACTTAATGACAGCCTGTTCTGGGGGGGCGATTATCCCCGCTACACTATTGGAGCTTCGATTATGCTGCTAACTATTAATGGCACGGACCATGAAGTTGATGCCGATCCTGATACACCTTTACTATGGGTACTCAGAGATGAGATAGGGCTCACAGGCACCAAATTTGGCTGTGGTATTGCCATGTGTGGTGCTTGCACGGTGCATATGAACGGTCAGGCCATGCGATCATGCTCCCTGCCTATCAAACATGTGGTAGGTGATATCACAACAATAGAAGGGTTAGGCACACCCGAAGCGCTCAATGCTGTACAAGAAGCGTGGGTAGAGAATCAGGTAGCCCAATGCGGGTTTTGCCAATCTGGTCAGATTATGAATGCAGCCGCCCTTTTGGCAGTTCAACCTAATCCAACTAACGAGGATATCGACAGTGCGATGTCTGGTAATTTATGCCGCTGTGGCACCTACCCCCGTATCCGCGCGGCCATACACGATGCAGCCACCAAATTGCGGGGAGATTCATAATGGGAAAAATTCTCAGGCGTTCTTTTCTGATAGGTTCTGCGGCTGTGGTTGGTGGTGTAGCCTTTGGTTATTATCAGGTACAAAAACCCTACCCTAACCCTCTCAAAAAGGATCTGAACGAAGGCGATGTTGCGTTAACGCCGTATGTTTTGATCAATCAGGAAGGCGTGACGCTCATCGCCCCACGCGGGGAGATGGGTCAAGGCGTACGAACAACTCTCGCCGCACTTGTGGCAGAAGAGCTTGATGTTAGTCTCAAAGATGTCAACGTTATTCACGGGCCTGCCTCAAAAGCTTATTACAACGCTGTCGTCATGGAAGAGGCTGCGGGTAAAAAAGTTACTGACGAGAGCGCAGGCGCAGAACGCATGCGAGGCATAGTTCGTGTCGTTTCAAAATTGATGGGTAATCAGATAACTGGTGGCTCTTCCTCAACCCCGGATGCTTATGACAAGATGCGCACGGCCGGTGCCGCTGCACGCATTGCACTCATAAAGGCCGCATCTAAAAAACTGGATATACCCGTAAGCGAATTAAGCACCGATAATGGCGCGGTTATCGCACCAAACGGAACACGCATTCCCTATACCGAGCTAGCAGTGCTTGCGCGCAAAGTGTCATTGCCCAAAGATCCAGACTTAAAAGCCCAATCTGAATGGAAGCTTCTTGGTAAGTCTCTTGACCGTCTTGATATGGTTGAAAAATGTACTGGCACGGCACAATACGCAATTGATGTACGCCTGCCCGGTATGCTTTTCGCCACTGTAAAAACCAACCCGCATCTCGGTGCTGGCATTGCATCTTATGATGCAACACGTGCGCAGGCACGTTCCGGCGTAAAAAAAATAGTGCCCGTGGATAATGGTATTGCCGTGGTGGCCACCAATACATGGAATGCATTCCAGGCTATTGAAGATGTTGATATAAACTGGGAAGACGCTTCATATCCCCCTAACACGTCTGAGATGATTGCAGGGGTCGCCGCAGTGTTCGACGATAAACCTGATAGCGAACTTCGCGATGACGGCGATGTAGAAGAAGCACTCGCTGATGGTGACATTGTAGAGATGGAATTTTCTGTTCCATACCTCGCGCACTCAACCATGGAACCCATGAATGCTGTTGCACATTTGCGTGATGGCAAGCTTGATATATGGGTCGGAACACAAGCGCCCACCCGTTGCCTTTCCGTCGCCAAAGACCTTACAGGCCTCAAAGAGGATGATATCACCGTCCATACCATGTGGCTTGGCGGTGGATTTGGGCGACGCGGCGAAACTGATTTTGTTCGGCAGGCCGTTCAAATCGCTCAAGCCATGGAAGGCACACCGATCAAGCTAACCTGGACCCGCGAAGAAGATATGCGCCATGATGTTTATCGGCCATTAACATTAGCGCGTTTCAAAGGCGCCCTAAAGGACGGTAAAGTCAGTGCGTATGATATGCGTGTGGCCGCCTCTCCAGCCGCCCTTGATGGGCTTGCGCGACAAGGTACAAAAGTCAACATTCCCGATCCTACTATCGTCCAAAATTCCTGGGATAACCCGTATACAATCGAAAACTATCGGGTTTTTGGATATAAAGCACCAACCATGTTGCCCATCGGGTTTTGGCGATCTGTGGGCGCATCCCAGAATGCTTTCTTCCAGGAATGCGCGATAGATGAAATGGCCCATAAAGCAGGAGCTGATCCACTACAGATTCGCCTTGATTTGCTGGATCACGAACCCAGCCGTAAAGTTCTCGAAGCTATTGGTGAGCTTTCTAATTGGGGCAGCACATTACCGGCAGGGCATGCGCGCGGCCTTGCTTTTTACCTCTCGTTTGGCGTTCCCACTGCCGAAGTGATTGAAATTCAACAAACACCCGATGGTATCAGGCTGGTCAACGCCTATGCATCGGCAGATGTTGGCATTGCTCTTGACCCACGCAATATCGAAGCTCAACTACAAGGCGGTATGGTATACGGATTAACGGCCGCTATTCTTGGCGAAATTACAGTCAAAGATGGCGCCGTTCAACAATCCAACTTCCACGATTATGATGCCATGCGTATGTATCAAGCACCACCCATCACGGTAAAGATTCTTGAAAACGGGCACAAGATACGCGGTATCGGGGAACCAGGCACGCCTCCAGCGGCCCCCGCCCTTGCTAATGCGATATTCGCTTTAAACGGCAAACGTATCCTCGACCTACCATTAAACAAATCCATTAATTTCATTTAAGTCTAGAGGGTCGGTTTCATGAAAATTTTGAAGATCTTTCTTATTCTCATCACTGCCAGTTGTTTGTTAGCTTTTTCCACTCCCCTTGTTCAAGATGAAGAAACGGGAACCGAAGTCACCTCAACTGACGATCGAGAAGCTGGCTTATCAGCTTGGGCGAAAATCTACGAAGTCTTCTCTCACCCCCGCTGCGCAAGTTGCCATGTGGACGACGGAAAACCGATGTGGTCAGGCGATCATTATGGTGGCACACGTGTTCACGGTATGAATGTTGGTGGCGACCCAGATCAATTATTAGGGTCGCCTGGCCTGATGTGCACTACATGCCATATGGCAGAAAATTCCTCAAAACTACATGGCCCTCCTGGCAACGATGTGTGGCACCTCGCACCAAAAGAAATGGTATGGTGGCAAAAATCCTCCACCTATATATGTGCACAAATTCAGGATCCTGAACGCAATGGTGGGCGCACAATCGCTGAGATAGAAGAACATGTTGCCAAAGATAGTCTTGTTGCCTGGGGGTGGAATCCTGGGCCAGGCCGTGAACCAGCTCCTTACTCAGCATCACAAACAGCAGCCTTTATCAACATATGGATTCAAAACGGCGCGCCGTGTCCTGCGGAGTAATAAATAGATAGAGAGATAACCCTCTATTCTATACACAACTACTTCGCCAACTCCGTGCGTAACCGATGAATTTCCATCATAATGGCCTTACGGTTAAGGCGTTGATTAAGCCAGTGCTGGAATGCAATCTGTGCAGAATTGGCCATAATCGCCAAACTCGCATACATAATTTGTGCCCTGATACTATCCACGTGAAAAAACATCCAGATAGAATAAAAAATCAATGCTGATGCTACCAACACTGCGACCCAAACAGCTATACGCAAGCCACTACCGCGCCCACGAAAACTTGCAAAAATTTCTTCATAGTATCCAGTTTCTTCGAGCCTATCCGAAATAAAGGCCTTATCTTCCTCGCTTAGCAAATTTTGTAACTTTTTATCAAAGTCAGACATTTGTTTCTCCTTCCTAAAAGTCTTCATAGATCGATTTCAACTTTTCTCTTGCCGAAAAAAGTCGTGATTTTATTGTGCCAATGGGAACCCCCATAGCCACAGAAAGCTCCGTACCTGTCATGTTATCGAGATAGAATAAGGTCAGCAGAACCCGGTCATCCTTCGATAAGCTATTCAATGCCTGACGTAGGGCTAATGTTTGATCTGTCTTATTAACCAACGGTGATGCTGGTTCTTTTGCTAATTCGTTTTTTATCCTGCGATGTCGCACCGCATATCGAATATGATCCTGCGCTCTGCGCCGTACAATTGTGTACGCCCATGCAGCAAAGCTCGAAGGATTTTCAAGGCGATGAATTTTGGTAGCAATAGAAATCGCCGCTTCCTGCATTAAATCCCGTGCATCGTCTTCGTTTTGCGTGAGATGATACGCAAACCGTAAAAGACGCGGGTGCCATCGACGGTATAGAAGCTCAAAAGCACGCCGGTCTCCCCCTATTGCTAGGGCAACTTGATACTCATCCAGCGCTTTTAACCGATTTAGGTTGTTCTTTCGAGGCATTCCAAACCCAACTTTAGCGTCACATGACCTATAGTCGGAATCTCTCCTAAAAAGGTTCGAAAAAAACGAAATTTATATGTTGGTGATCAGACAGGAATCCTTAGCTATCTTCTATCTCATCAAGGCCCATGCGCATTTCAGTCATATAAGGCTGAAATCCGGCTTTCTTATATGCACGTATTGCCAGTTCATTATCCGGATACACTTTTAAATGAATTTCCGGGAGATTATTCTGTTTTGCCCAGTTTAAGAGGCCATCAAGAATGAGCTTATTAACCCCTTTCCCGCGATGATCTGGATCAACAAACATACAGCCAAGGTAAGCATGATAATCTGACTCTACATACGCGAGAGATTGTTTTCTTTTCGCATAACCTGAACCAATCAACTTTCCCGCATCCTCAGCCACAATTACGTATGCGTCATTGCTTACGATCATGGCACCGAGATCATAATAACTAATCGGATCTGCTTTGAGCGTTGTATCATAAGGGCGTTCTGTCGTGATTATGCCCTGCTCAAATGTCAACAAGGTCGGCAAGTCTTCCGGGGTTGCTTCTCTGATATTTATAGACATAGTAATCTATTCCAATGCAATCTGAAAGGTATCGCTGATGATAGCTGAGATAGCTAACTTTTCAGTGTCACAATGACAAACCCGTCAATGCTGCCAACTCTTCAATTGCCGGTTGGACATCGTCAAGGGGCACTTTGACTGTTTTCATGCCCATGTCCCGCGCTGGCTTAAGATTAACACCTAAATCGTCCAGAAACACACAAGTCCCCGGCTCAACATGCAATGCCTCACACATCATTTCATATATGCGAGGCTCTGGTTTACGAACCCCAACCTTTGATGACTCGATAAGGTGATCAAATTTTTGAAGAACTGACAGTGTACGCTCACGATAGCTTTCATCAATATCCCAACCCATGGCATCGCCGGGCATATTGTTTGTAATACAACCCGTTTTCAACCCTGCCGTTTGCACTTTTTCAAGAGCAATTATCATATTCTCATGGAAATCTAATTTATATAACATTGAGAGAAGTTGTCGGCCTGTGACCTCAAAACCCTCACCTCGGGTTTCCTCAGCAAACAGATGATCAAACTCAGTGACATTAATTTCGGAGCGTTCAAATTTAGCAAAAGCTCCCCCGTGGAGGTTTTTTTTAATTACGCCGCCAATATAGCGATGCGGCAAACCGTATTTTTGCTCAAATTTGGCAAAACAAAGAACAGGTGAATGGACAAACACGCCACCATAATCAAAAATCACAGCTTCAATTGTCATGCTGACATAACTTCCATCACTGACCAAAAACTGACTCTAAAACAACAAGTCAGCCAGTCTTTTTTTGTGATAAGTTGCATCACCATAAACAGCAGCATGCCATGCAGCGCGTCGTCGATAGAGCTGCGCATCACAATCATACGTAAAACCAAAACCGCCATGAAATTGGATTGATCGATCTGCGGCGTAAGTCAACGCACGATCAGCTTGAGCCTTTGCCATACGGACTGCAATTTCTCCTGTACCCTGTTCGTTAAAACAGTGCGCTGCACTATAGAGATGCGATCTTGCCTGCTCATAACCAACATACGCGTCCACAGTTGGATGTTTTAAAGCCTGATAAGAGCCAATAACACGACCAAACTGTTTTCGAGTCTGAAGGTAATCAATCGTGTAATCAATGACGGCCTGTGTGCCGCCACAAGTTTCGGCTGCTGATAGTAAAGCTTGCGCAATATGCAATTGGTGTAAGGCTGTTTCTACACCATCGTGATCCAGAAAGTCGCCTTCATTACAAACGATACCATCCAGCTCCAACTCATAAGAACGCTTTGTTTCATCCAGTAACACTTCGCGCCGTAATGAATTTTCAGAAATTTTTTCACTATCTAACAAAACAAGCGAAGGTTTGCCATCACGCATTACCGAAACAATAATTATCGATGCAGATTTTGCATCGCATACGAGATTCTTAATGCCATTTAGTAAAAAATTATCTTTGGTAGCAGACGCCGTTGCAGCAACTTTGGTAAGGTCGTAATGTCCGTTTTTTTCCATCAATGCCAATGTAGCAATTGTTCCGGTCGCCAGTCTGGGTAGATATTTAACTTTTTGTTCTTCAGTGCCTGCCATCAACAAAATCTGGGCTGCAAGCGTCGTTGGTATGAATGGTGTTGTTAGCATCGTGCGACCCATTTGTTCAACAACTGGAACCACTTCTGCTAACGACAAACCAACGCCACCTTCATAATTTTCCGGTATAGCAATACCCAGCCAGCCAAGATCAGTAATTTCCTCCCAGACAGCCTCATCAAAACCAGTATCTTTTTCTATCAGTTGGCGGACTTTTCCCATTGGAGATTTATCTTTGCAGAAAGAAATGGCAATCTCTAACAGATCAGCCTGTTCTTCAGAAAACCCTATGCGCCCATATTCACGATTAACATTCATTGTTCAGATTTCTCTTTTATGCCCGGCCTTTTGGCAGACCAAGCACATGTTCACCTATGATGTTGCGTTGTATTTGCGACGTGCCACCGCCAATCGTCGCTGAAAAAGCATTTAAATAACCACGCGCCCAAAGCCCGTTATCCATAGCTTTTTCTTCGCCAACATAATACGCGCCCTGCGCACCTAGCATTGACATCGCGAACTCGTTTATTCGTCTTGCGAATTCGGTTTTCATCAGCTTATTTGTCAGCGGCATACCAAGCGGCTTGTCCATATTAAGCGGTAAGACTTTACCCCGTTCATCACACAGCTTCAGGCCTTGTGCTTCAATCATAAAATCGACCAGTATATCACGCATAACCGGGTCTTCAAGAACTGGAGAGCCATCACGCATAGCACGCTCTGCTAATCCAAGTATTTCGAAACTATCAAGCGGTGTCATTATATAACCACCCGCTTGGCCACCACGAGCACCCCGCTCATATTCCAGAGTTCGCATAGCAACCTTCCAACCTTCCCCTTCGGAACCCATCAGTCCGGCAGCAGGAATGCGAGCATTAGTAAAAAAAGTCTGTGTAAAGCCGTATTCACCAGTGAGTTTGCGAATTGGCACAGTTTCTATGCCATCTACTAACATCGGTGCCAGAAAAAAACTGAGCCCCGCATATTTGTTTGGAGCATCAGGGTTTGTCCGCGCAAGCAGGATCATATATTTTGCGTAATTGCCTTGTGTCGTCCAGATTTTCGAGCCATTCAAGACATATTCATCACCATCGCGTACAGCTTTCAACTGAGCATTCCCAAGATCAGATCCATTTTCAGGTTCAGAAAAACCCTGGCACCAGATATCTTCTGCTGACAGAATACCGTTGAGATGTGTTTTTTTGTGTTCCTCTGAACCAATATCAAGCAGCAATGGCCCAGTCCAATTAAGGCCGATGGCATTGAGCATTATTGGTCCATTATATCTGCGCATAGCTGCAGTGGCAGCATTTTGAAATTTTTGAGATAACCCACCGCCGCCATATTCCTTTGGCCAAGCTGCGCCAAGGTAACCAGCTTCCCAAACCTTGCGCTGCCAATCACGTAAATAGTCAAACTGCTGATCAGTACCAACCTCCATAAAAGTCAGTGGCAGCATAAAGCCCGGATCGCGCTCAACA
>CAZGVP010000026.1:0-16049 GCA_964529135.1 uncultured Caulobacterales bacterium
ATGCATACCACCGGAGAGCACTACCTTTTTGCGTTTATTAATGCGCCGAGCCATCAGCGCCGCTTCCGCGCAACCGGTAGAACCATCATACATTGATGCATTAGCGACATCCATGCCGGTAATGCATGCAACTTGCGTCTGGAACTCAAACAAATATTGCAACGTCCCTTGCGCGATCTCAGGTTGATATGGCGTGTAAGATGTTAAAAACTCAGAACGCTGAATAATATGATCAACAGTTGCTGGCACATGGTGCTTGTAAGCACCGCCCCCGACAAAGAAAGGTCCCGCACCGGCAGCACGATTTTTCGCGGCCATAGCACCTAAAATGCGCTCGACTTCCAACTCGCCCTTGTGAGGCGACAAATCAATATCAACATTTAGGGAAGCCGGGGGCACATCCGTGAACAGATCATCGATATTGTTTGCTCCGATAGCCCGCAACATCTCACCACGATCAACATCATTTAGCGGTAGGTAACGCATTATTTTTTATCCTGCTCATCATTATTTTGGTCGGAATCCGCATTGACAGCAGAGGATTTGGCCATGAAGGCCGATCCCAAACCTGCCCCTATTGCCACACCGATAGACAACCAGAATCCTAAATTATCTGTCGCAACTCCTACGGCAGTACCGATCGCGACACCGATACCAATACCAACTGGTAGTCCACTGTTGTTACTCGCCACCTGAAAATTCCTTATAAGCGTTAACATCCATCAACGCATCTAACTCGCTGGTATTAGACAGTTTAATTTTTACAAACCATGCAATTCCTGCCGGGTCTTCATTCACCTTGGCTGGCTCATCAACTATTGCACTATTGATCGCGACAACCTCGCCAGAAATTGGCGCATATACATCGGATGCAGCTTTAACACTTTCGACCACAGCCATGTCGTCACCTTGTGAAAAACTTGCACCAATTTCTGGCAATTCCACGAAAACCACATCGCCAAGTTGTTCAGCTGCATGGGTTGAAATGCCTATGGTTGCCACATCACCTTCTGTGGTTACCCATTCATGATCTTTGGTATATTTGGTTGTCATGGTTTAGCTCCTGTATTCATTTGTCATCAACTCGCGCAACATAGCGTGTACTCTTCTGGTCGGGATAAATTACCCTCGGAAATAATTTTGCTTGACGAAGGGCATATCAGCGATCTTTGCTGGCAACGCCTTCCCGCGCACGATCAGCTGTACTAAGGTGCCAGTTTCACTATAGTCAGCATCAACATAACCCATAGCAATCGGCCCACCATAAGTTGGACCAAATCCACCAGAAGTAATCACACCAATAATTTTTCCATCAGTGGACTGAATTTCAGTGTCTTCACGTGCTGGAGCACGACCCTCAGGCGAAACACCAACTCTCAAGCGAGAGGCGCCATCTTTTAATTCACGCAAAATACGATCAGATCCTCGAAATCCACCCTCTTCGCGGCGACGTTTACCGATAGCAAAAGCAATATTGCCTTCTACAGGAGAGGTCGTCTCATCAATGTCATGGCCATACAGGCATAATCCGGATTCAAGGCGCAGAGAATCTCGTGCTCCCAGACCAATCGGCTCAACCTCATCATGGGCAAGCAGAGTGCGCGCCAATGCTTCGGCCTCACCCACTGGTACCGATAGCTCGAAACCATCCTCGCCCGTATACCCGCATCGCGAAACTAACAACGGAACGCTACCCCACACTAAGGGTTGCATGGTCATAAATTTTTGGCCAATGGTTTCGGGTAAAATTCCCTCAATAACACCAGCGGCCTTGGGGCCTTGCAAAGCAAGCAAAGCACGATCTTCAAGTCGCTCGACACACGCACGCCCCTCAAGAGCATCACCAATCACCATTAAATCATTATCCTTACACGCCGCATTAACCACCAAAAAAAGTTTTCCATTGCCTTGCTCCAAGGCCGGTCTGGTGACCATCAAATCATCAATAATACCACCATCGAGATTCAATAATGTCGTGTAACGCATACCGCCTGTTTTCAGCTTCCGGATTTCACCTGGCACCAAGGTTTCAATTGCATCGGTAATTTTAAGGTGCGCTTCTTCAGTGCCTATCTCAGCTTCTGTCGTTTTCAACCATGCCTGCCCCATATGGGAGACATCAAACAACCCTGCTTTTTCACGCGTATGTTGATGTTCTTTCAGTACACCCATCGGATATTGCACCGGCATATCATAGCCAGCAAAGGGTACCATTTTCCCACCCAGAGAGACGTGGAGATCAAATAGCGGGGTTTTTTTTAAGTTTTCGGATTTCAGGCTATCAGGCATGATTATTCCAGCGTTAGCAGACCACTCACATAGCGAATGGATCCGTAACCCCGGCTGTCATGGAAACCTGAGAGATTTCGGAGGTGGCTCACTTGATCCACATCCCTGTCTCCTTCGGTGAAGCTTAAGGCATAAACCTTCAGCCTACTTTCCAGCCTTTAAAACGCATGGCGGTCCCTGATGCCTGAGAGTTTCCGGGGCGGTTGCTCCTTCGGCGGCGAACCATAAGTTCGCTCTCTCCCGCAATCATGCGTATGTATCGCCCCATGGCGACTCGGTGAAAATACGTGTCAGCAGCGCTGAGTCAATGATTCCTTTGAGTATTCTCTCATCCGTTTTGCATATGAGCACATAGATGGCATTGGCCTTTTATTTCCAAACGTGCAGTTTCCATATGAAAATTATTGGCTTCTACCACAGGTAGAACATCTTCACGAATTTTGGCATCAAGCTCCACCTCTTTCACATGGGAGCAAGTATTACAAACCAGAAACGTCTGCACAGAATGCGGCGCCTCATGATTGCACAAAACAAACGCATTGATCCCATCCAGCTTATGGATGACACCCTTGCTTTCCAAACCGTCGAGCGCGCGATACACAGTCATAGGCGCGCGAACACCCTTTTCCTTAAGCTTATCGAGAATCTCATAAGCCTTTAATGGATCATGAGTTTCCATAAGCGTGTCCCAAACGAGTCGCTCATTCTTCGTTAAAGACCCGGAGGGGCGCAGGGTGTGCCCATTCTCATGCGTATGCCCGCCGCCATGGGCCGTCACGCTTTCTCCAATTTGTCCGTTTTCACTATTAAAACTATCTTCCGACATTATGTCCCCTTTCCAGATGGTTTATCCACCTGGGGCTCTCACCCCAAGAAAGCAAACCATCTCTTCTTGCATGTTATATCAGTGTTATATCAATCGCGACCATTGGCCAGCACGATCTATCAACAATGTTGAAATTCCCCATAGAGTTGCAAATACATCACGCCCCGAAGGGTCATTGACTACTCACCTACTGGCCACCTAATCGCCATTAGACATTAAATAGTCTTGCTTTCCGCCACAAAAGCCCTAAAGGCTGCACCATGACGCAGCGCAACAATTCCCCCGCAATCGCCACATTACGCAATATTGCCATTATCGCCCATGTTGACCATGGCAAAACAACTCTTGTGGATGAAATGCTCCGCCAGTCTGGCGCAGTAGAAGCCCATTCGGATATGGCCGAACGGGCAATGGATTCCAATGATATCGAACGCGAACGCGGTATTACCATATTAGCCAAATGCACATCTGTACGTTGGGACCGTGGTGATCAACCAATAAGGCTCAACATTGTGGACACGCCGGGTCATGCCGACTTTGGTGGTGAAGTCGAACGCATCCTTTCTATGGTCGATGGCTGTCTTTTACTCATTGATGCCGCCGAAGGACCAATGCCGCAAACCAAATTCGTATTATCAAAAGCACTGGCGCTTGGTTTGAAACCTGTTGTGGTTCTCAACAAAGTCGACCGCCCAAGCGCTGACCCCGATGCGGCTCTTGATGCAACCTTCGATTTGTTTGCCGCATTGGGCGCGAGCGATGAACAACTGGATTTCCCGGTTCTTTATGCTTCAGGGCGCGATGGATGGGCAGCGGCAAACTCTACAGACCCTCGCGACAATCTCGACCCATTGTTTGAACTCGTCATCAACCACGTGCCGCCCCCGCCTGTTGCCCAAGATGCTTCCAACCAGCCTTTCACCATGCTGGCAACAACCCTCGAAGCCGATCCATTTCTCGGTCGCATTCTCACAGGCCGCGTTATGTCCGGCATGATCAAACCCGGCTCAACTCTCAAAGCGTTATCGCACGACAATAGCGAAATTGAACGTGTACGGATTACTAAAGTTCTCGCTTTTCGTGGCCTTAAACGCCAGCCAGTGGAAGAAGCACGCCCTGGTGACATTATTGCCATTGCTGGATACACCAAAGCCTCAGTTGCTGACACATTATGCGACCTTACCGTAACCCAGGCGCTACCTTCACAACCGATTGACCCTCCTACACTCTCCATCACGGTTGGCGCAAATGACTCGCCACTTGCCGGACGTGAGGGAAGCAAAGTACAATCAAGGGTTATACGCGAACGATTAATGCGGCAAGCCGAAGGTGATATCGCCATCAGCGTTACTGAAACTGCAAACCGTGACGCTTTTGAAGTCGCCGGTCGTGGCGAATTGCAACTTGGCGTTTTGATTGAAAACATGCGGCGCGAAGGGTTTGAGGTAGCCGTGTCTCGCCCCCGTGTTGTAACGCAAACCGGCGAAAACGGCGAAACACTGGAACCTATTGAAGAAATTACCATTGACGTTGACGATGAGTTCTCAGGTTCGGTGATTGAACACCTCACGCGTCGCAAAGCAGAACTGGTTGAAATGAAACCATCCGGGGGCGGAAAAACACGCTTGGTCATGCACGCCCCCGCACGCGCATTAATCGGCTATCATGGCCAGTTCCTGACCGATACGCGCGGCACCGGCGTGATGAACCGAGCCTATCTCGAACATGCACCCCACAAAGGCGCCATTGAAGGGCGCCATAATGGCGTTCTTATTTCTAATGGTGATGGTGAAGCGGTACCCTTTGCCCTGTGGAATTTGGAAGCCCGCGGGATTATGTTCATTTCACCCGGCGAAAAAGTCTACAAAGGCATGATCATCGGTGAAAACGCAAAACCTGATGACCTTGACGTTAATCCCCTGAAAGCTAAACAGTTGAGCAATGTCCGCGCTGCCGGCAAAGATGAAGCGGTGCGCCTGACCACACCCAAACGCCTTAGCCTGGAAGAGGCGATCTCCTATATCGATGAAGATGAACTGGTAGAAGTCACACCCAACTCCATCAGAATACGGAAAATAGAATTAGAACCTCACCTTCGCAAACGGCGCGCAAAAGAAGTAGTTTAACTGCTTGGGGTTACCCACTTTAGCTTACGCCATCATATATAAATAGCATATGACACAAAACACACTCGCGACTGTGAAGGTATGCACCTCACCAGAAGAAGCACTAGTGATACAATCCCTCCTTGATGCGCATGATATTCCGTGCTGGATTCAAAACTATCACCACAGCTCGACAGATCCTACCTTGCGGCTTGCTTTAGGAGGCTTCAACGTGCAGATTCCAAAGATACATACGGAAGATGCTAAAAACGTACTGAGGGCAGATATAAGTCATATAGCAAGAGAAGACGTTCAGGACCCTTGTACGAATTGTGGACAAACTGATTTTCAATTACACTAGCATCGATTTTTTACGATCCTAATTCCATGGCGCCTCATAGGATACTCGACTGGGATTCCATTTGTCCCAAAATCGAAATATCAAAAATGCCAAAACTGCCTGGCAATTACGCCAACAAATTACCAAAGCATATACCATTTGAGATTCCTCACCCTATTCGGGTTTTGCCTTTTAATGTTATTTATCATTTCCTTTTTTGGGGATTCAATCCTGCCAAGTGGCGGCGGTGATTTTTATTAGCAATCTTCATCAGCTCTGGTGCCTTAACATCGACTGATTTTTCAAATTAACAGATTAGCATAAATACCGGTCTCCTCATCGCTGGCGGTCATTGCTTAGCAATTCTATCCTCCTCATATGAGGAGGCGCGATGAGGAGACCGGCTTTTGCTGCTCATTTTCTAAGCATGTCCTGTTGCATAGCAACGTCATGCCAACCAATATAGCACAAGCCAGATAGCCAGTGATTGTTCAGCTCACACCCATAAAACAAACAGCTATTTCTTTCCTGCGCCAGCATGACCCGGATCAGGTTCAAAGGATGCTTCTCAGTCCCATTAGCCCATACTTCCCTGGCGCATATTGCTCTTCACCGTGATTATGCCGTAACTTAGGGGTACAGGGACATTCACAGAAAAGAGGTACGCGTCGCACAAAGTGTCGTCATCTGGCGACAGGCGGGACGCTCCCAGAAACATCATGAAAGTACCAGAAAATCACCGCCAACACAAGAAAAAATACGTTCCTGTCACGGAATTAATCTAAAATTTATCGTACTTACCGTCAAGAACTTGCAACCACCAAAGCGCGCGAAATAACATCGCGCATCATATCTTTTGAGTGATCCATCGTCAGTATACCAAGAACTTTACCATGATCGCGATCCACCAGAACCGTAAAACCGGTAGCAGCGTTATAATGTTCATAAACTTCAGAAAAACCCTCAGCTTTAGCAATTTCGTAAAATTCAGCTTGCTCACCGAATGTAAAACTAAGGTCGATAAACCGCACAGCTTTACCCGCAAAATCAGGCTTGATAGCCGCAAGGCGGGGTTTTAGTATTTTACACGGCCCACACCATTTTGAGGAAAAGGTAACCGCGACCAGCTCGGCTCGTTCACTAATCACACCCGATGGCTGTCCATCTTTAAGGGAGGCTTGCATCCGCAACAAGGATTGCCCAATAGAAGCTGCAAAGACAATTGTAGCCACCAATGCGATATACACATGATTTTTACGCAACCCACTCACGACCCTACACATCCAATTCCGCAGAAAGCGCATTTTCCTGAATGAAGTTACGGCGCGGCTCAACCACATCTCCCATCAAGCGAGAGAAGATATCATCAGCTTCATCGGCGGCGCGAATTCTAACCTGCAATAAAACGCGCGCATTTTCATCGAGCGTCGTCTCCCACAATTGATCCGGATTCATCTCACCCAGCCCCTTATAACGCTGAATTTTCATTCCTTTCTCGCCGGCAGAACGCACCATCGTCAAAAGACCTTCCGGCCCGAACAATGGCGTCTTGCTTTCTTTTTGCTCCCAGCTTGCAGGAAGTTCAAAAATTGGCGCAACATCATCCATCGATGATTGCACCCGCCGCGCATCAGCACTGGCAAGCACATCTGCGGTCAACAAATGTCGTTCAGTGACACCGCGTAACTCACGGGTAAACTCATACCCACCTTTACCATCCGGCGCCCCACGCCAGCCACGCTCATATTCCTCGGCAACGCCATCCAGACGTGCTGCGATTTTTGCAGCCATTGCCTCTGCATCCCCTTCGGGAATCTCACGCAAACCGCCCGCCAACGCAGATTGCACAATAATACTGCGATCAAACCGACTTGGAAGACTTTCTATGGCCTCACGCACACGTCTGGCTTTTTCGATAATATCTGCCAAATCATTCCCGGTACGGATTTCTCCGTCACCAAGCACCAGAGCTGATTCACCAGTGCCTTCCAGATATAGATAATCTTCCAGCGCTGGATCATCGAGGAGATATTGCTCTGATTTTCCGCGCATCACCTTATAAAGTGGCGGTTGCGCAATATAGAGATGACCGCGGCGGATCAATTCCGGCATTTGCCTAAAAAAGAACGTCAACAATAATGTCCGGATATGCGCTCCATCAACATCCGCATCGGTCATAATTACAATTTTATGATAGCGAAGTTTTTCAATATTAAAGTCATCGCGCCCGATGCCAGTGCCAAGGGCTGTAATCAGTGTGCCAATCTCTTGGCTGGACAACATCTTGTCGAAACGGGCACGCTCAACATTGAGAATCTTACCGCGCAACGGTAACACTGCCTGGTTTTCACGATTTCGCGCTTGCTTGGCTGAACCACCCGCAGAGTCGCCCTCCACTATAAATAATTCAGATAAAGCCGGGTCGCGCTCCTGACAATCAGCAAGTTTACCGGGTAATGACGCCACATCCAGAGCAGATTTGCGCCGCGTTAATTCGCGTGCCTTGCGGGCAGCTTCTCTCGCTGCCGCTGCCTCCACAATTTTTTGAACCACGCGCTTGGCATCATTAGGGTTTTCCTCAAACCAGTTGCCAAGCATTTCATTGACTGAACTCTCAACGATAGGGCGAACCTCGGATGATACAAGCTTGTCTTTTGTCTGGGAGCTGAATTTTGGATCAGGCACCTTGACCGACAAAACGCACGTCAATCCCTCCCGGGCATCATCGCCGGTCATAGAGACTTTCTCTTTCTTGGCTATGCCAGTATTTTGTGCGTAGCTGTTGATAATCCGCGTTAAAGCGGCTCGAAAACCGGCCAGGTGTGTACCACCATCCCTTTGCGGAATATTATTTGTGAAGCACAGAACTTTTTCGTGATAGCTATCATTCCACCACATAGCCACTTCGACCCCAAGGCCATCACGTTCGATATTAAAAGACACCGGCGCCTTAATCAGAGAATTTTTAGCTTCATCAAGATAACGCACATAGGCCTCAAGACCGCCTTCGTAATAAAGCACCTCTTCCTTGACTTCCATATGACGCGCATCAATCAACTTAATCGTCACACCGGAATTCAAAAATGCCAGTTCGCGCAAACGGTGTTCCAAAGTAGAAAAATCAAACACGGTGCCAGAAAAGGTTTTGCTGGAAGGCAGAAATGTTACCTTGGTTCCGGTTTCCTTTGTCGCGACTCCCTTCGCCAAGGGAGCATCAGGCTCACCATGAGTATAGCGCATCGTATGTTCATAACCATTGCGCCAAATCGTTAGCTGCAACCACTCAGAGAGTGCATTAACCACAGAGATACCAACGCCGTGCAATCCGCCAGAAACTTTATAAGAATTTTGATCAAACTTACCGCCAGCATGAAGCTGGGTCATGATTACCTCAGCGGCAGATACACCCTCCTCAGGATGGATCGCTGTTGGAATACCACGGCCATTGTCGCTGACGCTTACCGAACCATCTTCGTTCAACTCAACGGTTACAGTATCGCAATGACCTGCAAGGGCTTCATCAATTGCGTTATCTACAACCTCATACACCATATGGTGCAAACCAGAACCGTCATCTGTATCACCAATATACATGCCGGGGCGCTTACGCACAGCATCAAGCCCTTTTAAAACCTTAATCGAGTCGGCACCATATTGGTCGCTCTCGTCTGTAGACATACTATTGTCTTGTTTGGCGGCATTGTTCGCCATGGGTATTTTCCTTACTGTTCAACTGACCTGACGGCCACTTGCATTAAATTCATTTAAGCAGGTACATAACGCATGCACCAAAAAACTGTCGGGAAAGAAATTTTCTTTATTAAACCAACCATCATCATTCGCTCCCCTCGCAGACACGCACCTCACCATTGCAGACATCAAATTGCTGAGCCCGCCCACCCCACGCAGCAAAGAGAGAACGATCCGTCCCTGTCATAAAAACAGGAAATGCCAACCCTTCGAGAATATCAAACAAACATGCCCGGCGGTCAGCATCAAGATGAGCTGCAATCTCATCTAGCAACAAAATCAAAGGGGCCCTGTCTCTAGCAGTTGCCCGATCGTAGCCATTGCCCGCACGACGATTTGCCAGTGCCTTGGCATTGGCCAACACCAGCCCGATCAGCAAAGCCTTCTGCTCACCAGTAGAACACAACCGTGCAGGGCGACCTTTCGGGCGGTGCCCAACAATGAGGTCAGAACGATGTGGCCCGCGCAATGCCCGACCAGCCTCGCGGTCAAGATTACGAGCAGATCTCAAGCGCTCAATAAAATCGTCCTCGACATCACAAGCAGGAAAATCCACCAACGCAGCTTCAAGTTCTCCCTCAAGCGCAATGTCGGCTGATGGAAAAAGGCCATCGGTTCCTGACACATCTTGCGCCACCAATGTCAGCGCCATTGCCCTGCGCGCATCAGCAAGCGCAACACCATATTCCGCCATCTGTTGTTCCAGCGCGCTTAACCAGGCCTCATCGCACGTGCCTGCCTCCAACAGTTTTTGACGTTGACGCATTGCCTGCTCATAAGCGCTGGCAGTTTTCGAAAACCCGGGATCGTGCGCGGCGACCATACGATCAAAGAAACGTCTGCGCTCGGAAGCACCTTCCATAAATAGACGATCTTGCGCAGGGGTAAGCCATAAAAACCGCATCAAAGATGTGAACGCCGTCGGGCCAGAAGCCGTTTGCCCATCAATACGGCATTGTCGACGATCCGGCGCATTAGCGCTGGCCCCCACCCCCAAAGCCCGCTCATCTTCACCATCATCATAGCGCACAGACACAGCCCAAGCACCATCGCCTTCAAGGCGAGCAAGTTCATTCAGCCGCGCCCCGCGCAATCCACGACCTGGCCCCAACAATGACAAGGCTTCCAGAATATTGGTTTTACCCGCCCCGTTTTCGCCAGTAAGTGTGACAGGACGCCCATCAAGCGCCATTGTCATCGCTGGATAGGAACGAAAATTTGTCAGTGAAATTCGCCGCAGTCCTGAAGGCGCCTTTTTTCCTATTTCCCCACCGATACCAGTTGTTTCTGTTTGCTCGCGACCATAAACCCTTACCCCTGCCGTGCGGGCATCAACCTCCGGCAAAATAGCACTTGTTATAGCAGAGGCGGCCTCTGTCACGGCAATGAAACTCCTTACTCAAAACTCCAAACCATCTTTCGACGGCTTACACCCTTAGCGGCATCAACACATAAAGCGCATTTTGATTTTCTTCATCCAGAATCACTGTCGGAGACGACGGATCAGATAAACGAAATATCGCCGTAGAACTATCCACTTGCTGGGCTATATCCATCAAATAACGCGCATTAAAACCAATCTCCGTCGGCTCTCCATCAAAATCCACCGACAATTCCTCAAGCGCTGTCCCGGCATCAGGGTTGTTTACCGTCAATCGCAATTGGCCATTATCAAGCGCCAGCTTCACAGACTTTGTACGATCGGAAGAAACAGTCGAAACCCGGTCAACAGCTTTGGCAAAATCGTTATTATCAACGCGCAACGTATAAGGGTTTTCTTTTGGGATAACCCGCTCATAGTCAGGAAACGATCCGTCAATCAACTTCGACGTTAATCGACCTGTGCCAAAATCAAAGCGAATTTTTGCCTTGGAGACAGCAACATCAACCATCTCGCCTGCATCATCGAGCAAGCGCCCCAGCTCTGCCACAGCTTTACGGGGGATAATAACACCCGGCATATTTTCAGCACCTGATGGCAAAGCCGTCTCAAGGCGCGCCAGACGGTGCCCATCCGTTGCCGCTACCCGCAACAAAGGCTCTGGCACATCAGTGACCGCATGCATATAAACACCGTTCAGATAATACCGGGTTTCCTCCTGCGACATTGCAAAACGCGCCTTATCCAAAAGACGGCGCAGATCAACGGTGGGGAATGCAAAATTCACGTCATAAGTATCTGAGGCCAAAGTTGGGAAATCAGCATCAGGCAGCACGGCCAGGGCAAACCGAGAACGGCCTGCCGTCACTTGCAACCGACCTTCATCGGCAAGAACCTCTAAAGATACCTGAGCACCGTCTGGCAATCTCTTGACGATCTCAAATAAGGTTACCGCCAACACTGTCGTTGCGCCCGCACGATCAACCTCGGCACCAGCCTCTTCAAGCACCTCAATATCAAGGTCTGTCGCGGTCAATGTTAACTTGCCTTCATTGGCCTGTAACAACACATTAGACAGGATCGGGATCGTATTACGTCGCTCCACTACACTTTGCACGTGGCCAAGCGCTTTCACCAAATGGGAGCGTTCGATGGTTACCTTCATAGACATCACTCTTTCGAATAAACGACGGTCAAAATTACAACGACGAAACCTAAACTATAAAAGCAGGAGAAACATCGCCAATACGGACATCTCAGCCACCCAACAATACCCCCACCAACATCGCATCACTTACCCAGAAATTACTCATCTGGAAAATGACATTTCCAGAACAATTCCCGGGTAAATCTCATTCAGATATCGCAACGCAATGCGTGTTAGATGCAAGATTTAAAGGCACCAGAAAAATGCCAGAATCGCCTGCATGAATATACACTATTTTGTAGCGGATTCAGGTTGTAAAAGCCATAGCCAAGCCCCCAGGAAAACTCGGGAACGGGTGGAGCAAAAGGGTTAAAAAACGGACCGTAAAAACAAATGGGCCAGCATCATATGCTAACCCATTTTACCGTGTTCCAGATGACCATGTCGCAGACAAAAAACTGATCAGATCTCAATTTTTTCGCGAATTTGTTCCACCTGGCGACAAAAGACCTTATCTTTTTCCAATAACGCCGCAGCTCGCCGTGCTGAAGATAGCGCAGTGGTATGATCTCTTGATAAAGCTGCTGATATGCTCGGCAAGGATTCCTTGAGATCCTCACGGGCACAATACACAAAAGCATGGCGCGCACGAGCTATTGGCTGTGGGCGCGCACGCCCCTTCATATCAGCAACACTAACACCCATGACTTCTGCCGTGACAGCCAGCAGGTCTTCCAAACTGTAGACCCGTTTTCCGTCTTGCAATCTTGCTCGTAAACTCGATTTGGCAAGGGATAAGTCCACTCGCATCTCCCGATCACCATACACAAGCAATAACTGCTTAAGCGCCCCGATAGTTTCGCGCATGGAATGAGTAAAGTTACGAACAATAAATTCAAGCACCTCTTCGGTAACAGTGCATTTGCTCTCAGAACGGGCCAGATATTTTTTAAGCACATCAAAGCGCAAATGCGGGCCGCCCTGCAATAACGGCACACTAAATCCACCGGAAAGCCGATCCGCAAGGCGCTGATAGATGCCAGCCTCCGCCAATCGAACTGGCGCTGGCTCACCAGCAACAGCGACATGCACGCCACTTGATAAACACGCATCAATAATAGAAAGAACCTGCTGCTGGGTTTTGTCCTTGCTGATGAGCAAATGAATATCATCAATCAACACAATAGAGCAATTGAGAAACTCACGATGCAACGCAGTGACATTATTTGACAACATCGCACTAACACATCCACTGGCAATATTGTTATAGGCAAGATAGGCCGTCGGCTTGGCGGGATTTATTTTTGCTCCCTCCAGAGAGATTGCATGAAGGAGATGAGTTTTACCTACACCAGATTTACCATAGAGATAAATGAGCTCAGCAGGCCCATTGCCACTTACCGCACTTTTTGCTGCAGCAAAGGCAACACCATTGCTGGCATCAACCGCGAAATTGTCAAAGCTATTACGATCATCGACAGGCGATAAAAGCTCCTTCAAGCTAACCCACTGATGCCCGCCCGTATTAACCGTTGATGATCTGTAAGCAGATTTATTGGATTGCCCGGAGAGCGCGTCACCTCCGGAAAATTGCCCTGAAATATCCTTGAAAAAAGGGTTTGATATTTCTTTGGTCTTGGCACGCGCTGCATTATCACTCAGATTTCTTGACACATCAGGCCTTAGCTTGATTGTAACACGGCGAACGGGGCCTACAGTTTCCTGCCATAGCTGTTTTATTGATGCAAGATAATGCCGGCCAATCATATCCCGGCGCGATGGAGATGCCGTTTCAAAAGTCACAAGTTCTTCAGAAGCTTTAGCGACACTGATATCGCAAAGATATGCATCATATTCGGATCTTCCATATCTTCCGATCAACGCTTGTGTAAATCTTTCATAACCCGGCCCCATAATAGATGTACCCTCTTCATTATTCCCCCCGGAAAAAGACCCTTGCCCTGAATTTGGAAATGCGTGTTTTTGATTCATGTCATCATTTGTTTTTTTATTATTTCGGAGCACCGTGTTTTCACCATCAGGAAGCGAATTGCAATAAACTTTATCGCCTCTTTCACAGGTTTTTTTCTCGAATGATTTGATATTTGACTTGACATGATCATGTTGCTTGTCGCCTACAGTTGGCGTTGAGAAAATTTCATTGTCAGCCTGCTGATTGTTAATTTTTGTAATGGTTTGGGAACTTACGTCATCGCCATCAACCCTGTCGACAAACTTTTCCGTAATAAACTTCCCCGATGCAAAACCCTTCATTTAGGCAAACCTTTTGATATCCCACAAAGCCAATACTCCGGAGCAATATTCTTCCAATTTTAAAATGCACACACCACCAGGACGGTTGATGTAACGTCAGTTACTAAACACTGGTTCCCCAGATTACTCAGCGCAAACCATTATCCATGGCCGACTATTTATGAAATGCACTTCTGCAATTCCATTAACAACCCACACACAAAGAATGCCTCCACATACACAGGCGTAAAAACCGTTTAAGAACTCAAAGCGACCACAATGATACTTAACGATACTTAACTTAATTTATCAGCATAGAAACATCTAGATAATCAACCGGAATATTTATAGTACCCGCTTCATGTCCAATCCCGTCTCCGATGAATATAACCTAGTGTGAAGTTTTTTTGAACGCAACGGCTGTATGCGCTGAAATTTTGCACTTAATGCGAGAAACTTGTCTTGACAGGTCATCTTTGCAATAAATCCAACCACTTGCCTAACACCCACACAAAAAGAAAAATTATGTTTTTTTGAGTGCGAAGCCCTGGTGCACGATTTGCGCCTTTGTAAATAAGTACGTTACGAATATCGAGGCTATATATAGATTTTATATAGATGCAAAAGAGGATGGAATATTGAGGTTGCAAGCTATTTTCAGTACACGCTGAAAAATTACAAACACCGGATATAATCACGATGCTCGAAAAATAAACACGCCAACATTTAAAACCAGAATGAAGGTTTAGTCAGAAAGCTAGGCTTGAAGCGCCTTAATCCGAGAAGACAAACGTGAGAGTTTTCTCGATACAGTATTTTGGTGGAAAATACCTTTTTGAGTGGCCCGATGCAATTCTGGTTGAGCGGCACGTAATGCTTCAGCAGCTGCCTTTTGATCACCAGATTCAATCGCTTCTTCCACCTTGCGCAGAAAAGTCCGCACGCGAGAACGACGCATCTTATTAGCCGCCGTACGGCGTTCAATTTTGCGGACCATTTTCTTAGCAGATGTTGTATTCGCCATAGGTGAAATTCACTCGTTATAATTCGCCAATATTCCTTAAAGAGGCGCGGGTTATAAACAGTGGGAAACCTCTCTGTCAACGCCGGAAAGTAAGGTTTTTAGCGGATTTATGCAAAATAAGCACCTGCAGACAGCCACATCAACATTGCAGGGCATTAACGCTGGCATTGAGGGCAATAAAATGTTGAGCGTCCGCCTTGGATAATACGATGAATAGCGCGTTCACACTTGCGACAGGCTTCATTTTCGCGACCATAGATACAAAAATTATGCTGAAAATAGCCCGGGCTACCATCAGATGACACAAAATCCTTCAAGGAAGAGCCACCAGCCTCAATCGCCTCTTCTAATACATTCCTGATCTCACATACCAGCAGTGAAATGCGCGCACCACTAATGTTTCCCGCCTTGCGTTTAGGAGAGATCCCCGCACGAAAAAGCGCCTCACACACATAAATATTGCCAAGACCAGCAACATTTTGCTGATCCAAAAGTGCCTGTTTGACTGGAACGGCCCGTCCGGCAAACGCTTCTTTCAATACAGCCTCGGAAAATCCGTTTCCCAAAGGCTCTGGACCCATCTTCACGAAGTGTCGACAAGTCTCCAACTCGCCGCTTTTTACCAGATCCATAAATCCAAACCGGCGTGGATCATTGTAGACGATCTGTACCTTCGAGGCTTTGCGGCCCGAAATTCCCATCTGAAATTCTACGTGATCATGGATCGGTTTAATGCACTGCTCATGATGGAACTTGCCCGGAACTTCTTTGCCCTGGCGCATCACGTTAAACCGCCCCGACATACCTAGATGCATAATCAGCGTTTCATCAGAAGAAAGGGCTGCCAGCATATATTTGCCACGCCGGGTTAGTGCCTCAACCCTGGCATTGGTTAATCGAGAGACAAATCCTTCCGGAAAGGCAAATCGCAAAT
>CAZGVP010000027.1:0-15912 GCA_964529135.1 uncultured Caulobacterales bacterium
CTATAACCATCGAATATTTGTATCGAATAAGCCTCATTATCTGAATAAAAATTCATAACCAGTTCATTTACCTAATTTTGCATCGGAAGAACCCGTTCGAAGCATTATTTTTTAAATGCACATATGGCGTCATGATCTTAGGCGCCGTCACTGCATTTAATTGCTCTCCTATTTTCTCAATTTTTGATTGACGCAACTCTACTGCACTGAGATCAGATTAATAAAATGCACGAAAGTAGAAATTTACGGTGCGATAATAATTTTATAGCTACTTTCCAAATAAATCTGTTTCATTTGTCGATGTTGGTACTGCCAAGCCCAAATGTTTCCATGCAGCCGGCGACAGCAAACGTCCGCGTGGTGTGCGTTGGATCAAGCCTTGTTGAAGAAGAAAGGGCTCGATAACATCTTCCACAGCATCACGCGCCTCAGCCAATGCTGCCGATATAGTCTCGACGCCTACTGGGCCGCCGCCAAAATGTTCTGCAATAAGACGAAGATAACGCCGATCAAGTGGATCAAGACCACGGTGATCAATCTCAAGGCGTTGCAAAGCTCTATCAGCAACGTCCCGATTGATTAACGTAACATCATCTACCGTTGCAACATCACGCACCCGACGCAGTAATCGCCCCGCCACTCGCGGCGTACCACGGGCACGACAGGCAATTTCCATTGCTCCGTCATCAGACATAGGAGCACTTAATTTTTTAGCGCCACGAGCAACAATACGTTGTAATTCATCCGGTTCATAAAAATTCAATCGAAGTGGAATTCCAAAACGATCCAGCAATGGCTTGGCAAGTAAGCCAGAACGTGTAGTCGCGCCTACAAGTGTAAAACGTGGCAAATCAATTTTCACAGAGCGCGCTGACGGTCCTTCGCCAATCATCAAATCCAGAGCAAAATCTTCCATCGCAGGGTATAAAACTTCTTCAACGACTGGGGTTAGACGATGGATTTCGTCAATGAACAAAACATCGTTGGCCTCCAGGTTCGTGAGAAGCGCGGCGAGATCGCCCGGTTTTGTAATCACCGGGCCTGAAGTTGATCGAAAATTAACATCAAGCTCATTGGCAACTATCTGCGCCAAAGTCGTCTTTCCTAATCCGGGCGGGCCATGAAATAAAACATGATCGAGTGCTTCAGAACGTTTACGGGCAGCTTCAACAAAAATGCGCAGATTGTCTTTTGCTTGACGTTGCCCGACAAAATCATCCAGCCGTTTTGGGCGAAGTGCGGCATCAGCATCTTCCTCGCGTCGTTCGCCGTCAATCAGGCGCTCATGTTCTGGAACAAATTCACTCATACTCAAGGTTGATTCTTTCCCAACTTAATTTGGCCCTTAGTTAATCTGGCCTTAGCCAAATTGACCCAGGTTAGGGCTATGTCTACGCAAGTTCTTTCAATGCTGCCGGTATCAAGATCTCAACTGTTTGGGTTTCCATCCCATTTGCAACTGCATTTACTGCGACGCGTGCTTGAGTAATATCATACCCCAAATTCACCAATGCAGATACAGCATCAGCGCGCACATGCGCTTCAGTGCCACCAGAGTGGCTATCATTCGTTCCAGCGCGCACCATTTGTTTTGCAGTTTGAGCGAAGCCAGCCCCTGCCTCTCCTGCAAGAGAAGCTAGTTTTGTCTGAAGCTCAGTTACTATCCGCTGTGCAATTTTTTTACCTACACCGTGGGCCTGTGAAACAGCTGTCACATCTTCCGCAGCAATCGCATCATATAGATCAGGCGGCTGCAAGACTTGTAAAATACTAAGAGCATGCTTCGCTCCAACGCCCTGCACAGATTGTAACAACCGAAAACATTGCTTTTCTGTATTTGAAGAAAATCCGTAAAGCCGGATGAAATCTTCACGCACAACTGTTTCGATGGAAAGTGATATTTCTTCTCCGGCATTGAGGTTTTGTATCAAACGAGGCGTTGCATTTACCTCATAGCCCACACCGCCAACATCTATGACCGCCGTCTCCAATGCAATCGCAACAACTTGACCTTTTAACATTGCAATCATGCGCCAGCCCTCATTTTCATATTACCAATCTGGCCTTCCAAGTTTTTAAGATCACGGTGATGTGCATGACAAATCGCTACCGCTAATGCATCTGCAGCATCTGCTTTTTGCTTTCCTGAAGTAGGCAAAAGTACGCGCACCATAGCTTGGACTTGCTCTTTGTCAGCGTGCCCCCGCCCGACTACGGATTTCTTAACGCTATTGGCTGCATATTCATAAACCGGGAGGCCGGCAATTGCTGGAGCTGCAAGAGCAATCCCCCGCGCTTGCCCCAGAACGAGCGCATCTTGCGGATTTGAATTGATAAAAGTTTCCTCTACCGCAGCCTCATGGGGCTCGAGCCGCGCTATAAGTTTATCTAATTCATGAAACAAAAATGCCAGCCGCTCTGCACGGTCAAGCTTACGCGAAGGCCGTATCACCCCAGCCTCAGTAAAGCTAAGGCGCGGACCCGAACAAGCCACAACCCCCCACCCCATTGCGATAGAGCCAGGATCAATTCCAAAAATACGAATCACATCAGTCACAGGCGAAGCCTATACCTGTTTGCGAACAATTAGGGAACAAAAGATTGAAATTAGTTTCGGCTTTCCCCACAAACAATCTTTTGGCCCATCACCCTGCTATTTTGCAAGCTGGTTGCTGAATTTAAGAATTATGGTCTTAAAGATTTGGCTTTCTCGTCTTCTTGTTGCTCACGTTCTAGCTCTTGTGGAGGCTCTTCTGCTGGTTCCGTCAGTGTTTCTGCCACAGTAGCTGGAGCAATCTTTTTAAGCCTTACCGGAATAGAAGGCGCAGTTGAAACTTGTTTATTCTGAACTGTGGAGACAGCCCCAGCTCTTAAGAGCTGGCGACGCAGCGTATTTCTCTGGCTTCTTTGTTCATTATCTAATGATTTATCGCCAAGGGATTTATCTAGCCAGTTCATAGATTCATTGAGGCGCTTGGGCCTCCCCTGTCCTTCAGACAGTGCCAATGCGTACAAAAATTGCCCTTCGCTATCACCTGCTAATGCCGCCCGCTCAAACCAGTCAGCGGCGATACGATCTGATTGCTCAACACCCCGTCCCTCACCAATTAAAAGCCCGAGTGCTATATAGGCTTTTGGCAAGCCAAGACCGGCTGCGGCTGTCATCCAGTAAACTGTCTGTTGAGGATCGGGCACACCAAGATGCGGAGAATCATAAAGGAGCGCTAAATTAAATTGAGCATCAGGGTGGTATTGCTGAGCCGCATAAAGAAACCATTCTTCCGCTTTTTTATAGTCTTGTGAGCGACCGGTACCATTCAGATAAGCAACGCCCAAATTAAATTGAGCATCACGATCCCCAGCAGAACCAGCTTCCTCAAGATAACGCAGCCCCAGTGATAAATCCTTTTCAACCCCAAATCCTCGGGAATACATTATACCCAATCGCGACTTTGCTCCCGGATGGCCCTGATTGGCCGCAAGCCGATACCATTCTATTGCGCGCGCATAATCACGTTTTACGCCGCGACGCCCATAAGCAAGTTCACCAAGAGAATATTGTGCATCTACTTGCCCTTTCGCCGCAGACCTCGCGTAAAGTTTAATGGCATTAGCAAGGTCTTTTGCGCCACCCCAACCATTTTCCTCGAGCACAGCCTGAATATGCAGAGCATCGGCATCATCAACGCTCAATAAGGGAACGAGAAGGCTTCGGGCAGAGAGATAATCTTTATCAAAAATTTTCTGCAGAATTACCTCAACGGGAGAACCAGCATTGGCGTTGGGTAATGATCGTGATACTGGGCGATCGGTGATTGTTGCACTTTCATTAGCAGCCGGTTGCTGCGCTAATAAAAAAGCATCTGCTGGTCCCACCATAACAACGAGCGAGAACCCAGTAAGAAGACCGGCACAGACAAAGATGCATCGCAACACAGCTATTCCTCATTTTCCAACCGATAACCAGCTAAGCCAGAATACACGGTATTTTACTGACGTTAGATCACGTTTGCGCCAGAGATTATTATGAAGATACGGTCGAAAAGGTTAACAGAAATTTATGAAATCCCTATCTGAAGGTTTACTATTCTCATTCAGCGGCGTGTTCGATCACATGATTAATAGCTTTCACGCCAGCAGCTACGCCTTCCGGGTGATTCCAGATTGCTGAGGAAACTGCCAAAAAATCTGCCCCGGCGGTGATGAGAGGCTTGCAATTTTTTGCGGTGATACCACCAATGGCAACGCACGGAACGGTGGTTAGCTCCTGCCACCAGGTCAATATAGAACGCTCTGCAAAACTGGCGGGGGTCTTAGTTTCAGTTGGGAAAAAAGCACCAAACGCGACGTAATCTGCGCCTGCTTCAGCAGCTTCGAGGGCCAAATGCCTAGATGAATGGCACGTTACCCCTATGGTAGCCTCTTTACCCAGCAATACTCTTGCTTGGGCATAGCTCGTGTCATCTTGACCAATATGAACACCATCAGCCCCAGCGCGCTTGGCCAGATCAGGCCTGTCATTAATAACAAATGCAACATTATGGCGTTGCGCGATAGGTAAAAGTTGCTCAGCCATTGCCATAATAATGTCATCGGATGCTGGCGTTCCATCGGATTGTTTCAAACGCAATTGCACGCAAGCCACATCGCCTGCAGTCAATGCAGCTTCGAAGGTTTGTGCAAATTTATCAGGGGCCGCAATCATGGGCGGAGTAATGAGATAAAGGCGACAAATATGGAGCAAAGACATAAAGCTGAGACATTAAATTGAGTTGAGATAAGAAAGGTTTCAAATATCCAAGTGAACAGCTTTTTTCAAGAGTGCCCATAGTTTTTAAACGAACCCATTCAAAAATGAGAAACTCACCACCATAAAGATAGAAATATAACTAAATGTATTTATTATTATACAGTAAGAAATGATTCAAAAATCTTATTATAAAGCCTGAATATCATCTGGATTAATTACATAAAAGCACATAAATTACCCCTTCCATAGCAATATCCGCAACCAAGAACTTGCGGAGGAATATGGAGCACAAAGCTTGGGGGAGTTATGAAATACACGAAATATTTTTATAAAATTTTCTTGCGCAATATCCATCGCTATACTGATTTTAATATAATTTCGTATTCTTCTATATACTTACACCTGAAAAATGCGGTTTTTATATACATCGCGATCATATTTCTAATCCATACAGCACCAGCAAGCGCATCTCCGTGGCCGCGTGCACCGGGTAGCATTTTTACAACAATAGGCATTGATGAATTTCAAGCAAGTGGCGATTTTGTATTTGATGTACCACCGCTCATCGACTCTCTTGAAGATATGTTTAGGCGCACACAAACCAGATCTTATATCGAATACGGGATTAGCAAAAAATGGCTAGCCACTTTCAAAACGGCATATTCTTTCACACGCGTCATGAGTCCGAACAGTTTGACATCCAGCAATGGGTTCTCAGAAATTGAAGGCTCTATACAACGTCAGGTATGGCGCACACCTAACAATGTTTTATCTCTTGCTATTGCCGTTGGGCAAAACAATAGCTTTAGCGGCGGCACCCGCCCCGGGCTTGAATCAGACGGCATAGATGGAGAATTTCGCGCTCTTTATGGGCGCTTTATCAACATCGCTCCTTTTCCCGTTTTTGCAACCGGAGAACTTGCATATCGACGACGCTTCGGCTCTGCCGCAGATCAGATACGTGCTGATTTCAAAATTGGTGTTGAACCTCACAATAGGATCCTATTGTTACTGGACACATTCACAGTTACGTCAGTGCGCAATAATGAGCAAGGAGGTGCAGATTTTGATGTTATTAAACTACAACCCTCTATTGCTCTGCGTGTAGTGAAAGGATGGCGTGTGCAGGGAGGTATTACATATGAAATTTATGATCGTAACCTTGACGGCGGGCGAGGTTATTTTATTAATCTGTGGTCAAAGTTTTAAATACTCGACCAAAAATCTAAACCTTGGATAAAAACGCAATTGGCAAACCTCCAGGCCCTTCGAGATAATAGATCCTCTCATCATGAGCATCATCAGGGCCTTTAGGGTCAAGCCCGTTTTTGCGAGCAAATTCAGCAAAATTATCCGCATTATCCACAACGATTTGAAGCATCACCATTTCGGGCATACCCTCACCGGTCGGCCACACCTCAACCCAGCTATTTTGAAGTGCCTTGTCCTTATTGCCAACACCATCACCAACGGGGAAAACCGCACCTAAAAAACTGTCTATACCTTCTGGCGCTTGCATATCCGTAGGTGACAAACCTAAACCGTTTGGCCCCAGGAGATCCGCAAGTTTTTGTGCATTCCCAGCTTCAGATACTTTACAAAATCTTATGCCTAATACTTTTCCCGGTTTAGTCATAGGAAGCTCCTTATTTGAGATAACATTAGCGCTAATGGCTGGTATTGTCGAATAAGCATAGTAATGCAATCTGACTTTCAATGATGGAAATGAGACATCGACTGAGTAACGCATTCCCCGAAATTTCGATCGAAACTGAGATTTACTCGCCGAACTGTGTTGAAACTAATAAAATTAAAATCGACCTAGTCTCAAAGTACATTCACTCCAAACTAAATCCCGCCTCTAATGATCAAACCCACTGCGGGCTGGCACTACGCAGTTTGCGGGCTGGATGATCCCATTTAACCATCATGGATGTAACTTTAGCCGGAAACTTTAGCCGTCTGGCTGGTCCCCAGTCTGTATTCTCAACTTCCAGTGCGATGTCTTCTTCTTTTTCTGGCAGAAGATCTGTACCTTGATGGTCTCGCAGAGTACTAATCAGCAGATGCGCGGTCCGCGCCAATGAAAGCCGGGCTGAATAAATGTCCCCACTTACCGCACGCCGTTTCAATGCATTAACTGCAGACGCAGCCATAAGATAGCCGGTGGCATGGTCAAGAGCTTGCACTGGAAGCGGATTTGGCTTTGAGCTCTTTGAGCGCTCCATCCCCTCCGCTGCGATGCCCGAACTCATCTGCACAAGACTATCAAAGCCACGTCGCCCCCGCCACGGACCAGTCCATCCGTAAGCAGATAAAGTAACATCAATTAAATTTGGTTTCAAAACTCGAAGCACATCGCTAGAAAATCCCAACATATCCAATGCACCAGGCCTATATCCGTGTAATAAAATATCCGTGCCCCTAATTAGATCCGCAAATATTTTTCGATCCTCATCATTGTGTAAATCTAATCCTGCACAACGTTTGCCAAGAAAAATTTCTGGGATCACGGCAGGTTCATCCCAACTCGGCGGATCAATACGTAATACTTGCGCACCAAAACCAGCCAAGACCCGACCTGCCACAGGACCCGCAAGAACCCGTGTTAAATCAAGTACACGCACCCCTTCTAATGGCCTATTCGATGACGCACTCGGCAAAGATTTAGGCTCTACGTTTTCCATAGAACGCCAATCAATCAAAGGTTCTTGAGCCACAGCAATCCCTTGTGGGTGTGAATACCAACTCTCAAGATTGCGCATAACGGCCGCACAACCTCCAGCTTCACAAATTGATTGTTCTAATTCATCCGCAGACCAAGAAAGGACAATATGCTGAACATCGTTGCGGGTAATATCTGATTGTGAACCTTCAAGCCCTAAAGCTTTTAATGCAGCTATTCGGTGTAGTGGCGCATTCGTGTGTAATTTGATCCATCCATCGCTGGTTTGATAATCACCAGCGATTGCATCCCAGGGATTTGGCACTTCCCATCCGTCTGGGCGCAAAGACCAAGAAAACCACATTGAGGCAAGCCGCCTATCCACAATGACCGGGAAAGTGCTGTTTATACCCTCATGCAAAGACGCGATCTGTGCACATGCAGCCGCTATCGACCCAACAGCCAAACCTGTAACATCAAACCAAGATGACAAATCACCCTCGCCAACCACTTGAATATGGTCACTATGATCAACCCCCTCAAGGGCTTTAAAAATCTTTGAGATCATATTTTACCCTGCGAAAAATCAATGCATAGAGGCTCTTCTATAGAAGAGTGGCTCTCTCAAGCAAAATACCATGGAACCATGCCTAAAAACCAATATGAGGGATACAGGGGAGAGGATGGCCCGGGAGCACAACTATTTACCCTGTAAATTGCGCACTAGCTGTTTAGCACCGATTATGTTGACCTAAAGGCTAAAAATAATATGGACATCGCAAGCAGATTAACACTCACGATGCCCACCAATTTCCCCCCACCAACAGAACCTCTCCTCAGCTTCACCTCTCAGCAAAACATTCCATCGGTATGTGTATATATACTCACATATCCGCCCCCATGAATAGGACTTTTTGGCCGTGCACCAAAAAAAATACTGTTTTGATAAAAAAATCACAATTTTGCACTAAATGCTGCCTGGATCACCGCCCTCTTGTGGGTAGCTCTAGCTCGCAATTTTATACTCTCGGCCATCATACCTCCCCTCTCTGAAATCAGCTCCACTGGAGTAAGGCCAGTAAACGCCTTGATTTCCTTGATAAAATGAGACTGATCATAGAAATCACCCCCTTCAATATCGAGCCAGCTGACATTCTCTTGCAACACCAACTGGGTCGCAGCATGAAGTGCACGGTATTTCCTCTGCAATCGCTTTGGGGAAGCTCCAAAAAACTGCTTTGCCAACCGTTCAGTTTGTCTCCTGGAAACATCCATTTCCTGGAGCAGAACATCTAGCTTCAAATCATGTGGTCTTAAGAGCCAATTATCCAGCACCTCAGGGAAAACCAACCTTATGGATTTGCTGGAACCATAAGCATTACGCTCCAGCAAGCGCGCGAAAAAATTATCAGCAGCCAATATTTTTTGCACTGGATGTGTCGCATTGCGCATCTGCTCAACCACATGCTTTACGGCAGGACCGCATAAAGCTTCAAGATCAGTTATTGTATCGCTGAGCTCCGCCGCACCTAAACCAAAAAGGGCGCCCCATCCCCTCGGCAAAATACCAACACCAAACACACATACCGGCGTCAAGGCTCGCATTTCCATAGAATTCATTGTCGGGCCGATAAGTGTTGCATCATAAAAGGCATGCTTACCGCCATCGGAAAAAGTCAGCTCTACCTTTCCGGAATTTAGAAAACGAATATTCGCCATTTCCGCGCACATCGGCTCTGACAAGGTTTGGCCAGACACAATGATGTAGTAAGAAGATATATAATCGCGCAAATCAGGGCGTGGCTGATGAAAAACCAGCTTCATATTTTATCCTTAAAGCCCCCCAACTCTTTAGGTCCTCCCAATATCACAGGACAACGGTATCAAACCCGAATTAATTCAACATATCCGTCATTAGGGTCCCTTGTAAACTCAGGCCTTAAAATCAAAACTTGCCAGAAAACCCTGTTTTCTAATGACTGACATGGGAAAAATATCTCCCCAGTACAGTGTAATATGCGTTGCAAAAGAAACCCCTTCTGGCACAACACCATTTGTTCTGACCACGCCAGCAGCAAAAGGCAGCTATGCCCAGCAAAAAAACTACCGCCCCGCATCTCTACCTGATTGATGGCTCAGCCTATATATTTAGAGCCTACCATGCCTTGCCGCCATTAACCCGTAAATCTGATGGCCTGCCAATCGGCGCGGTTTCCGGGTTTTGCAATATGCTCTACAAAATAATGACGCAGGTGGCTGCAGGTGATAAAGCCACACATTTTGCTGTCATCTTTGATCATCACGGCAAAACATTCCGTGATGATATATTCGATCAGTACAAGGCCAATCGAGGTGCCCCACCAGAAGATCTCGTACCACAATTTCCGCTAGTAAGAGACGCCACCAGAGCTTTTGGTGCAGCGTGTATTGAGCAGAAAGGTTATGAAGCTGATGATATCATCGCAACCTATGCTCGCATGGCCGAGGAAGCCGGCGGCGAGGCGGTTATTGTCTCTTCCGATAAAGATATGATGCAATTGGTGACGGATAAAGTCACTATGTATGACCCAATGAAAACCAAGTCCATCGCCCGTGATGAAGTTATTGAAAAATTTGGTCTTGGTCCTGAGCATGTAATTGACATACAGTCTCTTGCCGGTGACAGTGTTGACAATATACCCGGTGTACCAGGCATTGGCATCAAGACGGCGGTACAATTAATTGAGAAATTTGGAAACCTCGACGCTTTACTCGCTGGTGCGGAAACCATCAAACAAAATAAACGCCGGGAAAACCTGATTGAATTTGCAGATCAAGCACGCCTTTCGAGACAATTAGTAACCCTGAAAGTTGACGTGCCACTAGCAGAACCTCTCGACGATCTAGTAATGCAACCAATCAACGGCGAGACCCTGGTCAGTTTTCTTAATGAAATGGAATTTTCCACCCTAACAAAACGAGTAATCTCCGACCTTGGTATTGAGGCTGATGTAAAGGTCGAAACACCAACGGCAGTGTCAACCGATGTTAAGGAGGTTTCTTATGAAACAATCTATACCGAAGCCGCACTTAAAGATTGGGTCGATTCTGCTTACGCCCGTGGCGTGATAGCTGTTGATACTGAGACTAATAGTCTTAATGCAATGCGTGCTAATTTGGTAGGCATTTCTCTTTCTACAGTCCCGGGCAAAGCCTGTTATATCCCACTTGGCCATGGCGCTGATGGTCTCGCTCTTGATGACAAAAATGTCAGTAAACAGATGAATATAGATAAAGCACTTGCGGTTTTAAAACCCATGCTGGAAAATGCATCTGTATTAAAAGTGGGTCAAAATATGAAATTTGACGCGCTAATTTTTCGTCGTTACGGCATAAATGTTTCACCTTATGACGATACAATGTTAATTTCCTATGCTGTAGATTGTGGCCGTGGCAATCATGGCATGGATGAACTGGCGAGACGTCATCTGGAAACAGAAACCATCAAGTTTTCTGACATTGCTGGAACCGGAAAGAAACAGAAGACATTCGATCAAATCGACATTGAAAAAGCGTCCGATTATGCCGCAGAGGATGCAGATATCACACTCAGACTTTATCATACGCTCAAACCACGCCTTGCAGCGGAAGGCTTCACTACCCTCTATGAAACACTTGAGCGTCCCTTGGCCCCGGTGATAACTTCAATGGAACATGAGGGCATTAAAGTTGACAGGCAAGTCTTGTCTCGACTTTCAACTGACTTTGCTCAGCGCATGGCCAAACATGAGGCCGAAGCTTATGAATTGGCTGGAGAGAATTTTAACCTGGGATCACCTAAACAAATTTCCGAAATTTTGTTTGATAAATTGCAATTACCCGGAGGGCGCAAAACTGCTAAAGGCGCCTGGTCCACTAAGGCTGAAGTGTTAGAGGAACTTTCTGCAGAAGGTCATGAATTACCCACAGCAATTTTAAAGTGGCGCTCTCTCTCCAAACTAAAATCCACTTATACTGACTCTCTACAAGAGCAAATTAACGCAAAAACTGGGAGAATTCATACATCCTATTCATTGGCATCAACCACCACTGGCCGATTGTCCTCTAATGAACCAAATCTACAAAACATTCCTATACGAACTGATGATGGCCGCAAAATACGAACTGCTTTTATTCCTGAAAAAGGTAACGTACTGATTTCTGCTGACTACAGCCAGATTGAACTTCGCTTGTTAGCACATATCGCCAGCCTTGATAGCATGAAACAAGCTTTTGCAGACGGGATTGATATTCACGCTTTGACTGCATCTGAAATGTTCGCGGTTCCAGTTAAGGATATGGACCCGATGGTACGCCGCCGCGCTAAAGCGATTAATTTTGGGATCATATATGGTATTTCCGCCTTCGGCCTTGCAAATCAACTCAGCATTTCACGCTCAGAAGCCAAAGAATATATCGACAGCTATTTCGAGAAATTTCCCGGCATTCGGCAATATATGGACGACACTGTAACGAGCGCTAAAGCCAACGGTTATGTGGAAACGATATTTGGACGGCGAACCTATGTGGGCGGCGTCAATGATAAAAACCCAGCCATGCGCGGCTATGCCGAACGCCAGGCAATTAATGCACCCATTCAAGGTTCTGCCGCAGATGTTATACGCAGAGCCATGATCCGTATGCTACCTGCTCTCAATAACGCAAAACTTAATGCCAGAATGCTTTTACAAGTGCATGATGAACTAATTTTTGAATGCCCTGAAAAAGAAGCTGAAAAAACCTGTAAGCTAGTGACACAAGTAATGGAAAAAGCCCACCAACCTTTCCTGGAAATTTCAGTGCCCTTAGAGGTTGACGCCCGCGCTGGTTCCAATTGGGATGAAGCGCATTAGCTCCAGATACTGATTTTTGAGCAAAAATACCAGTCGACCTGTAAGCCGGGTTCTGTCTGAAGCCGCAAAGCTTCGCAGTGACCATTCATCTGGGCGACTTCTTACGAAGCCGCTCATGCAACCAACCCGGATAACTCAGCCTACGGAAAGGCTGCTCCGACATGCCGCAAGTGCACGCGGAGACGATATCCCTATTCGGTTTTGCTCCCGGTGGGGCTTGCCCTGCCATGATTGTTGCCAACCACGCGGTGCGCTCTTACCGCACCTTTTCACCCTTACCCATAATAATAGGCGGTATATTTTCTGCGGCGCTAATCCCTCAGATCACCCCCGAAGGCGTACTCTGGCCGAACGTTATTCGGCACCGTTTCCGTATGGAGCCCGGACTTTCCTCACTCGCGTTCCGAAAAACAAAAGCGCGATCACCCGGCCGACTGATAGAATTGATATGCAGAAAAGAGACGATTTATTCAAGTATGCGATTTGTAAAAATACTATCCAGCCATCTTGCGCTTAGCCCATTCAATCGCTGCTTTAGTCATCGGACTTACCCCCTGCCCTAATGCAGACGGACAAAACCGTCGCTGGAAAGCAAGCACAGCTGCGGCGTGGTTACCTTGGGCCACATCATAACCGATATCACCTAAAGTGCTCAGCGCTTCGCCATAGCTTAACGCATCCTCACCCATGGCATCATACCCGCCCTGAAATGTACCGATCGAAAGGCCTTTCATTGCCAGCCTATCCCATGGAAATTTCTCACCTGGGTCTTCCTTGCGCCCAGGCGCTACATCGCTATGACCTACCACTTGATGAGCGCGAACGTGATGGCGCTTCATAATATCTTCAAGCAAAGCGCAGACCGCTTCAATTTGCGCTGGTGGAAAATCCACATAACCCCATTCGTGACCAGGATTTACAATCTCAATACCTATTGAGCGACTATTGGTCTGGGCCTGTCCATGCCATGACGACACACCGGCATGCCAAGCACGAGCTTTTTCCTCTACCAGTTGAAACACCCTGCCATCATCTTCTACCAAAAAATGTGCACTAACCTTTGCAGCCGGATCACATAATCGTTCCAGTGCCATCGGGCCGCTCTTCATACCGGTATAGTGCAAAACCACAAGGTCGATTACCTGACCATCGGGCCGCGAATCATAATTCGGAGAAGGTCGTTTAATTATGTCCATATCTTTTTTTTTACGGTAATCGCCCTGCCATAATCAAGAGCAAGTCGGCAGCTTTATCGTTTGGGGTTAGCATTCTTGATAAACTTGGTTTCATTCTGGTTAGAAGAGCGTACAATCACAGTGCCAACGCCGAGCATAATCATCAGTCCTCCAATAATAATTGGTGCCGTTAAATCTTCACGTAAAAAAACAACAGCAAAGAGAACCGCCAGTAATGTTGTCAACAACCCGCTTGGCGCCAATAGGGACAATGGAAGGCGCTGCAATAACCAATAGTAACTTGTGTGACCGATGATCGAGCCGCCAATCGCAGAATAGAGAATTGCTCCGGCAATAAGCCATCCATTAGTTTCCTTCAATGCTGCAACTTGCCCAGTTTCCGCAATATTTGTTGCAACCCACAATATAACAGTGCCAACCATCGCAAACCACGCCAAAAGTTCCAGGGGTTTAATGCCTCGTGTCTTTTTAATTATAACTGCGCCAGCCGCTTCAAATAGTGCAGCTGCACATATAAATATTATACCAATCCCTACACGATCATCACCTCCCACACTATCTCGAAACAATGCAATGATAGCAACTCCGGCAAATGCCATCGCCATACCCGTTATCCGTTTTGCACCAACTTTTTCGCCTAAAAAGATAACTGACAACACAGTGGCGAATGGCACATAAAGCTCAATAGCCAATGCTGCAGCTGATGCAGGCGCATTCGCAAGCCCGGTAAACATGAATGCATAATTTAACCCACCCAGGCAGGCACCCGCTGCAAGAATACGAAGCATTTGTCCCCGCCGCAGACGCAAAAAGGGCGACAACAAAATAGCGACTACACTCATGCGAATGGCAGCATAAAAGAGAGGGGGGATTTCCTCAACGGCAATTTTGATAATCACAAAATGCAGCGCCCAGATCGTACACATCATTAGCAAGACAGTTAGTTCGCGTGCATTCATTTTACTATACTCATTAAAGATAATCCAATCTTGACGTACCCCGGCTCACTTCACGCCAAGAATATTCAACCTGAATCGCCAAAATTAATGTTTCATGCTATATTTCTCTCACAATAGTAAGGGGGAGAGCTATGAAGATATTTTTTAGATTACTTTATCCTGTAATATGTATCGGGTTTGGTTGGATATTAGGGTCAAAATATCAGGCACCAGAAATAGTCATTAAAACCACAGATCAACTGATCCTTGCCACCCAAAACAAGATAGAAAGTGCCTTGCTTGAACGTGAAACCATCATCGAACAGATAGCTCTGAACGAAACCCCGGCTTCACCATCCACAATCACTGAACAAACTGACTCAGTTATCATCAAGCCTGACCCCGGTAGAATTGCACCTGCACCTATAACCAATAATGAAGTTATACTCGCTTCTAATGGCTTGTCTCCATTTGTTAAGCTTTGCAAAATGCCCAAAATATCCAATGCACCGAGCACGGATAGCCACGGACATATAAAAACGTATCGTCAGCTAATCGACATCAAAGGCGTAACAATGGCAATGATGCCCGTGCGCAAAGCCTGCCTTTCGTCCGGATTTGGCAGACGCAAAGGAAAATTACACAAAGGTGTAGATTATTTTAGCAAAGACGGGGGCACAATCTTCGCAGCCGCAGATGGGCAAATTCTCGAAGCAGAATACCGTAACGATTATGGTTTCACGGTACTGATCAATCATGGGAACGGATACTTCACCCGTTATGCACACCTTGCCGGATTTACCGATGGTGTTGTTGTTGGCGCCGCTGTACCACGAGGATTTGCCTTGGGAGAAATGGGACGAACAGCCGGTTATAATATTCCAAAACACCTGCATTTCGAACTGCTGCAGGGTGATTATGAAACACCAAAAAAGTCATTTGGCCTCAAACCAGTTAATATGCACGCCTTATAATAATGCCGCCTGATACTCATGTTCAAACAGCATTACTTTAAGAATAATATTTATGAGTGATTACTCAATAGCTCAGCTACTCAGCCGCACACTGGGCAATAACAGCCTGTGCGGCTTCTGAAACATTAGCCACATCTTCAGGGGCTGCAATTTTTGCAAACTCATCAAAGAGGGATGGATCGGCTTCGCCTGCCTCATCGAGACATGTGCAATTTACTTCAGCACCGTTTGCTTCGGCATAAGCCTCACATGAAGCCAGAAAATCATCATTCGCGTTTGCAGCACCGGCAAGAAGTAAGAGTGCGGCAACGCTTGTGCTCATAGAAATCAGTTTCATTGGTTTTCCCTATTTTGGTTTCAAATTGTCATTATTACGCAACTTTACTTATTGGGTGCGTAAAGGTCAAAAGTGGCAAAAAAGCGCCCATATTGATAGGTGATACATAAATTAGCTGCACCTTGCCAGTTTGTAAGCTCAAGCTAAAATACTCTAGCATTTATTTTCAAAAAATAGCTCA
>CAZGVP010000028.1:0-15638 GCA_964529135.1 uncultured Caulobacterales bacterium
CGGCCATGGCAATGACAGCAAGAGCGATCTGGGTCTTGGATGACATAGAAATAAAGTGAACAACACCATCACTACGGTGGTAAATTTGGCGCTCTTTAAAAAGGCGTCCAAACGTTCGCTGTAAACGGCCGGTTTTGCGGCTCATCGTAACTCCATGCCCCTTATACTAAGCGCTCCAGGAAAGGAGCACCTACCAATTACCACCCAATGGTTATTGCACAGTATATGTGAAAATTTCGCAACCAAAATGTGATGAAATAACCTTCTTTTTTTCTGTTTTCTGCTGTTGACACAAATTCGAAAACGTTAACGGTACTAACTAATAAGGTTAATCGATCCCAAATCAGCAATTAGTCTTGGTAAAATGCAATATTGATACCAGCATTTTGTCTGGCTTCGTGATTGAAGGGTTCTTTCAAGCGACCATGAAAGCGGGTTTCTACAAGATCACGAAAGCTCCTTGTTGGGTCTTTCCCGGTTTTCTTGCAAACTTGAAGAAACCAGTTGGTACCAGTGGTGACATGGCCGATTTCGTCATTATAAATCCGCTGAAGGATATCAGCGCTTTCAGTGTCTACATTCTGCTTTAGTTTCGTGATCATGCCTGGTGTTACGTCAAGGCCACGAGCTTCCAGGACCATGGGGGCAATGGCGAGTCTCGCCAGCACACTATCGGTGGTGTTAACCGCTGCCTCCCATAGACCATCATGGGCCGGGTGATCACCGTAGCTGGTTCCAAGTTCTTGCAGTCTTGAATTGATCAACGAAAAATGAGTGGCTTCTTCAGCGCCAATGGACACCCAATCTCGTAAAAATTGCCCTACATCGAGATCTAGTTCAAATATCTCGTTATAAAACCGGGCTGCCATATCGAATGCCAGGTCAATCGCATTGAATTCAATATGGGCAACAGCGTGGAGGAGTGCAGCACGCCCCTCTATTGATCCGAGCCTGCGGCGGGGGACATCGTTGGGTGCTACAAGTTTTGGTGCTATTGGGCGTGCAGGTCGATCAGGGGGCTTGCTGTTTGGTAGAGGCGCCTTCCCAGAAAAATTCTGCATCAGTGTCGACGCAGCATGGGCAGCCGCAACTTTTTCACTGGGGTGCGCAGTGTGTAATACCTGTATGCATGAATCTATGAGGGAACCATCTTTAAGGGGGGATGTCATGATGGTTGCTAAAGGGCTTTTGCGGCGGCAAGGACCTTATCTACGTGCCCTGGTACGCGGACCTTGCGCCATATCTCTTGGATCTTGCCCGTTTCGTCGATCAGGAAGGTTGAGCGCTCAATACCCATATACTTTCTGCCATACATATTTTTTTCCACCCACGCTCCATATTTTTCTATAATTTTGCCCTCTTCATCAGAAGCTAGGGTTACGGACAGGTCATGTTTTTCTCTGAATTTGGCATGTTTGGAGATTGTATCCTTGGAGATGCCAACGACTTTTGTGTTCACACGCTCGAATTCCTCAAGAACTTCCGAAAAGCCAATGGCTTCCTTGGTGCAGCCGGGAGTGTCGTCTTTTGGGTAGAAGAACAAGACCAACTTCTTCCCGGCCATATCTTTCAAGGCAATTTTGCCATCCTCATCGGTAGGTAATGTGAATGCTGGTGCCTTGCTGCCGGATTCAAGTTCCTTCGCCATGTCAGATTTCCTTTATGGGTTGGTTATTTAGAGGGTGTTTAGGTGTTTATCCAATAGCGTGTCGCCGGGGAATGTCTTTTACCCTGACTGCGTCCATATGCTTGTCATCACAGGGGCATACGGCTTAAGCTTTGTAATTATCAAGAGATAATGTGCCGACAGTGTTGTTGGTGCTTTTCTTGCGAGCACAATAAACCAGTAACGTTCGAAGAGTATCCAGATTGGCCAAGGAACCGCGTATTATCAAAGTCGGGATTATTGCACTGGAAGTTGCCGGTCTTTGTCTCGCTATTTGTGCAACGCTGTTTGGGTATGCGCTTTGGCGCGTTGAGCACGGCACGCTACCGTTGGATGGGTTGCGGCCGAGTGTATCTTTGGCGATTAACAAATCACTGCCCCAAGGGTATCGATCCACGATTGAAGGGATGTCTTTGAGGTCTAATGGTACAGACCGCAATACCTATCAACTTGTACTTAACGATATTAATATCACTTACCCTGACGGAACCAGTGCTGGACAATCTGCTGAGCTTATTCTTTCTATAGAAAAGAAAAACATCTTTCTGGGGCGTTTTGGTGTTTCTGGAATTACGGCAACAGATTCTTCCCTTGTTATCAAGGTCCCTTCCAGCCAACAAAAATCAGACAGCAAACGTGACCAAGTTGCTGTAAACCAACAACCAAATCACTTCCTTTCGAATTTGTTCAACAGTTCTCAGTTTCGGACCTATTTACGCAAAACTGATGTTGATGGGCTTAATATCACTTTCTCTGATATTGGAACTGGCCGTTCCTGGGTGGCGCGCAATGTAAGAGTTGATCTTAATAAAAATGATGGTGCCAGCTTTACACTGGACGCTCATGCTGAATTGGATGTTGAAGCCGAGCGATCTAAAGTTGATCTAACTCTATCTTATGACGAGAATATTGAAGTTGCCTCAGTGTCGCTTGCAGGGCGCGATATGCCGGTTGGTGATTTAGCAGCATTTTTTTCCAAGTTGCCTGCTGGTGCATACACTGCGCCAATATCAGGTTCAGTTGATCTTTCCATAATGCCAGATGGTAAAATTCTTGATGCTGACTTTAATATCACCTCTGGAAATGGTGTGTTGACTATTGCAGGTGATGAAATGCCTGTTCGAACTTTAAAAGTAGTTGGTTTATTTGATTCTGATACTGGTGACATTGAGCTTAAAGAATTTCTATTTTCTATTGGTGAAAATAAAGGAGCGCTGACGGGAAGAATTGGGTATGGTCCTATCGGGTTGAGTGATGATTATACTTCAAATAAGTCAGAGCTTAATCCGACAATCAAATTTGATCTTGCAGGTCAAGATTTGGTTTTTAACCCCAAAGATGTATTCCCAACCGCTATCAAACTAGATAAAATTATTGCTAGGGGTCGCTATGAATTTACTGCCCGTGTTTTGGCTCTGGAAAGGCTTGACCTTTTCACTGAAGAGGTTGGCATTTCCGGTGATTTGATTTTTCAACAGCCGCAAGGCGTTGATGGCAAAGCAAACCCGTCATTCGGGTTGATTGCAAATATGGAGACGGACGGCAAGGTTTCACAGAATCAACTGATTGAGTTCTGGCCGGTCAAGTTGGCTCCTCGGTCGCGACAATGGATCAAGACACGTGTAAAAACCGGTTATGTTGAGAATATTGATTTTCGCATGAATTTGCCAGCCGGTTTGCGGGGTGAGATTGGTTATATTCCTGATGATAATCTCGAGCTTGAATTTGATGTAAGCCAAGCTTCTGTTGAATTCATTCGCGGATTGACACCTCTTACAAAAGCAAAAGGCCATGGACTATTAAAAGGTAATTCCTTGAAGGTTGACGTGACAGATGCCCGGCTTGGCTCTGTTCAGGTGGTAAAAGGGCAAGTGGAATTTCCTGAATTCAAATCTGAAGTTGATGGCCTTCAAGATGGTGGACATATTTATCGTTTTACAGGCTTTGGAGAAGCTGGTGAAATGCTGGGGTTTTTGGATGAGCAGCCTTTAGGGCTGATAACCAGATCAGGATTGAAGCCAGCACAAATTAGCGGAAATGCCAGTGTTGATATGATTATCACCCGTCCTGCGATCAATGTAAATTCACAGCGTAGCCAACAGGGCGGTGGTTTTGAGTATGATGGTAAAATAAAATTCAATACACTGACTTTCTCGGAAATTTTCCGTGACCTCGATCTTGAAAATGCAGAGGGCGAGATTGATCTTAAGACGCGTGGTATGACAATTACGGGAAATGCTGATCTGGATCTAACACCTGTAGAAATAGTTTGGAACCAACGTTTCTATGAGGAAGATGGTCTTTCTGATTTTAGTGTTAGCGGTATTTTTGATGCTGCGATGGCGGATTCATTGGGGTTTGCCACAAGGTCGTTCTTACGTGGCCCGGTCAAGTTTTCATTGAATGCAATTGGTGGATACCAACAATTAGAGAAATTTCATATTGATGCTAATTTTAAAGACGCTAGTCTGGGTTTTCCCCAGTTTGGATTGTATAAAAAGACGGGAAGTTCTGCTGTAGCTGTGATTGATGCAATCATTGCTGACGATGGTTTCGTGACCCTGAATAATCTCGCAATAGAGGGAGATGATATCGATATTTCTGGCAATATGTCTTTTGAAAAAAGTGGACGTCTTTCCGGTTTTGCCTTCAGCCGTTTTTTTATAGAGGATCGCGCAGATTTTTCAGCCGAAGCGCAGCGTGGTGAGAGTGGCGCATTGGATTTATCTTTATCGGGATCATTTTTGGACTTGGGCCCAGCTATTGCCGGGGCGGTGGGCGCTCAATCAACGGTAGGAAATCAACAAGAGAGTCCCCCCAGCGAAAAATTTGGAGAATTTGATTGGGGGGATGGCGTGCGTGCCAGCCTGCGTTTGGATCGGCTCGGATTGCGTAGTGATGTACAGTTACGCGATACCGCGCTTGATTTTTGGCATGATGCATCTGAGGTGCAAATCCTTAATCTATCTGGCCTCGATAATGACCTTGATACAATTCGTGTCTTTATGTCTCATAATCAGGGGCAGGAAGGCCCTGAACGTGCAATAGAGGCCGAGACGACGGATTTGGGTACATTATTTGAAGGTATGTTTGGGATAACCTCAATAAAAGGTGGTGTCGGCACGCTGCATATTGAATTGGGTAATGCCACATCACCTGCTATGACGGGAAATGCCAACGCTCAAAATCTTCGTGTTATCGAGGCGCCGCTGCTTGCCAAGCTATTTGCAGCAGGATCCTTTGACGGGTTGTCTGATCTTCTCAATGATGAGGGTATTGCTCTTGATCGTGCGTCTACTGAATTTATCGTGGAAGATGGCAAAGTGCATCTCTTTGATACACGGGCAATCGGTCCGTCTATTGGTATTACGGCAAATGGTAATGTGGGCTTGAGCGGCCGCGGAGATATCGTTTTGAATGGCGCATTGGCACCGGCCTATCAGGTGAATTCGTTTCTGGGCAAAATCCCCCTGGTCGGAGGGCTACTCGTCAATCGTGAAGGTGAAGGCGTGGTTGCCCTGACCTATAATATAGCGGGTAACGTTGTGGCCCCCACTGTCACAATTAACCCGCTAACGGTTCTGGCACCTGGAATGTTGCGGCGTGCTTTTGAGAATAATGAGGCAATAGATGACGATGATTTATTGTTGCCTGAACGACCTGATTAGAACGTGAGCAGGATGCGGGTGTGGCGTATTACGCAGGTGGTTGAGCGGGGAAGTAAAGGGCATCGGTTTGATAGCCTAATCTTTGTAATTTGAGCATAATTTCATTACTAGTCGTTTTGTTTAATGTTGGTGTTCGTGATAGAATCCAGAGATATTTGCCTGAAGGTTCCCCTACCAGAGAAATCTGATAGTCCTCATCTATATCCAAAATCCAGTAATCCCCCCAGAAGGGACCGAAAAAGCTAACTTCCAGTTTAGCATTGCTTTTCGTGTCCACTATACGGGCGCGGCCATTGGCGATTTTGCTGGTGCCATCAACCCGATCTTTTCTGCATGTGTTGGTTACGGCGATCAGGCCATCATCTCGACGGGCATAGTTAGCAGTTACGCCTTCACAATTGCGTTCGAACCGGTTGGGTAACCGTGCGATTTCGTACCAGCGTCCAAGATATCTATCGAGATCCACATAAGTTTCTGTTCTAAGGGGGATTGAGAGATTGCGGTTCAATGGTTGTGAGCTGCACGACGTCAATAATAATGATAAGCTACAAATTATGCTAAAGCTAAGTGTCGATTTCACAATGATCCTCCTGAAGGGCAGGGTTGAGATTTGGGCCCAGATTTTGGGCCTGGATTAGGGTGACATCAGAACGAGTACACACCATCATTGCAAGCCCCTGAAAAGGTGGATATGTAAACGCGATATAGTAGCAACCCTAATGAATTGGTGGGTGCGATCTAAAAAGGATAACGGATTGTGACAACTGAAGACAGCACTTTGCGCGAAGTTGACCAGGAACTGGCAGAAGAGCGTCAATATGAGGCCCTGCGAAAAACGGCTCCATTGCTTATTGCAGCGGCTGTTATGACCGTGATCGCGGTTGGCGGTTGGCAGTTCTATACCCAACAAAAACAGTCAAATTCAGAAAAAGGGGCGCTAGCATATCAAGATGCGCTATTTACTTTGGAAGAAGACGCAATCAAGGGCCGTGAACAATTGGGCGATATTGCAGATGGTGAGGTTAGTGGATATGCGGCTCTTGCCTCATTTCGCCAGGCATCATTATTGGCGCAAGAGGGCGACACAGCGCAGGCTTATCAGGTTTATCGTTCTATTACACAATTAGAAGGCGTATCCAGGCATGTGCAAGATCTTGCTCGGCTGAGGTCTGCTTACTTATCACTAGATAATGCGGATCGTGATACGGTAATGGCTGATTTAGGGGCATTACCCCAAGCGTCGACACCGATGGGATATTATGGCCGTGAGCTTGTTGCTCTCGCTGACCTTTCTGCCAAGGATTATGATGCTGCTATAGCCGGTTTTGATGCGCTTGCAGCTTCGATCGCGACGCCAGTGACCTTGCGAAGTCGTTCGGAAGAATTTGCAGTGGTTGCTCGTGCGGGAAAAGCTGGAGCCAATATCACTGGTCAGGCCCGTGTTCAGGATCTTTTGGATAGCTTAGGCGAAAATCCATCCTCTATTATCCCCGGAGATATTGTGCCTGATGCGGATACCGTAAACATCCCGCAGACAATTCATGATATTGAGGATGGTGATGATCATGAAGGCCATGACCACGAAGCGGGTGACAAGTCTCATGGAAACGTTGATACTGCCCCTGTGGCAATACCAGTACCTGATGTAGAAGCTGAAACACCACAAGAAGACCCACCGCAGGAGTGACTCATAACTTCTGCTTATCTGTTTCGCGTAATTTTAGGATGGCTTGACCTCTTATGAATATTCCATGGAAACTTTTTGTAACCGCAATGCTGGCTTTGTTTATGGCCGGTTGTTCAAGTAATCCAATCACCGGTGGTCTAAGCGATATTTTCAGCGCTAATGGCGACGATGATGAGGATGACGATCTCAACGATGATGGTCGTATCCCGGTTTTGGCGCTTGAAGACATTGTCAAAGTGGACCCACGTGTTGCAGGACTAACAGTTAATACCCCACCGTCTTATGTGAATAGCTCTTGGCCTCAGCCAGGCGGCGAGGCTGATCATACCCTCCATCAACTTAGTGCGTCGCTAGACCTTGATATCTTGTGGAAATCCGATGTTGGAGCGGCAAGCCAACGTTTGGAAAGAATTACTGCTCCGCCAGTAGTTGCGGATGGTCGTGTGTTTGTGAGTGACGCAGAAGCTAAAGTTTCCGCGTTTAGCGTAGAAGATGGCTCTCTTTTGTGGCGTACTGAATTAACACAAGATGTAAAAGAACGGTTTCGGATACAAGAATTACTTCAGCGTCCGAAAGCATCTGAAAAAGGATTTGGCGGTGGTGTTTCCTTTGAAGACGGTAAAGTTTTTGTAACTTCCGGGTTCGGATTTGTTGCCGCGCTTGATGCTGAAACAGGTGAGAAACTCTGGTTGACAAAAACCGACCTGCCTATCCGTACACCACCAACAGCTTATCGTGGTTCTGTGTACCTGACCACAATCACAAATGATTTTATTTCTTACGATCAACAAACGGGTGAAAAGCAATGGAATTATCAGTCATTTGAAGAAACTGCCCGCATCCTTTCTTCTACCAGTCCAGCCGCATCCGGCGATCTGGTGGTTGCCCCATTTTCATCAGGTGAGGTGGTTGCATTTCTGACCGCGAGTGGGCGTGCTGTCTGGAGTGACTCTCTAACCCGTAATTCTCAACTGACAGCGCTCTCTACCCTGAATGATATTGCGGGTAGTCCTGTTATCGATCGTGGCCTTGTTTATGCAGTAAGTCACGCTGGCCAACTTGTGGCGATTGACATTCGAAGCGGTGAGCGAGTCTGGGAAGTCAGTGTCGCTGGTTTACAGATGCCGTGGGTTGCAGGTGATTTCATTTATCTTATTTCTGTAGATTCTGAACTGGTGTGTGTGTCCAGAGAACAGGGCGCTATTGTTTGGGTTTCACAATTACCGCGTCATGAAAAACCAAAAAAGAAAAAGGGCCGCATCGCATGGGCTGGGCCGGTACTTGCGGGCGATCATCTGGTGTTAGTGTCTACCCATGGGCAACTCGTAAAAGTAACGCCTGACGATGGTACAATTGTTGCCACTAAAAAAATCGATGGTGGATCTGTTGTTCCGCCAATCATTGCTGATGAGAAGCTTTTTGTACTGACAGAAAAAGGTAAACTTATCGCTATGAAGTGATGAGGCTTTCGTTGTTTTTTGCGGCCAGGTTTAAAAAGGAAAGCCTGTAAATGAAATTGCTTTCCATTCTTCTCTTTTCTGTTCTTGCGGTGATTGCGAGTATACACGTATATTGGGCGTTTGGTGGTTTGTGGCCTTCTGGCTCTATTCAAGGGCTTTTGAATACTGTGATCGGGGATCCGCGTATGAGGTCGATGCCCCCGATGTGGATGACATTAATCGTTGCAGGGTTGATATTCACTTCGGGAGTGGTGGCCCTCTCCGCTGGCCGCATCTTATCTGTCGGGCCCTTATGGCTAACCAAATTCGTGGCTGTGATTCTTGCCTTTATCTATGTAGCACGTGGTTTGCTTGGCATTTTTGTAAACTATCGAGGTATTGAACAGAGCGAACCATTTGCTAGTTACGACATTATGTATTACTCGCCATTGTGTATTGTGATCGGGATCGGATTTCTGATACTTGTTTCGCGTCGCGTCTGATCACTTACTCCCGAATATCTCTGTAGAAACGACCTGCCATCATGCCATCGAAAGTCGCAATTGTCGGACGCCCTAATGTGGGTAAATCAACTCTGTTTAACCGTCTGGTTGGCAAAAGGTTAGCTTTGGTTGATGATCAACCGGGTGTAACACGTGACCGGCGAGAAGGAATAGCGCGTCTGGGTGACCTTGATTTTCTGATCATTGATACACCCGGCCTTGAAGAAGCGCCGATTGATGCGCTCGAAGGGCGGATGCGACATCAGACAGACATCGCGATTAATGAGGCGGACGTTTGTCTTTTCATAATAGATGCGCGTGCTGGTGTGACACCACTTGATGAAACTTTTGCTGACATTTTGCGCTCTGGGGGAAACCCAGTGATCCTCGTAGCTAATAAAATGGAAGGCCATGGCGGTGATAGTGGATTTTATGATGCTTACGCACTGGGATTGGGCGAACCAATTGGAGTGTCAGCTGAACATGGCGAAGGATTAGGTGAGCTCTACGCTTCGTTGCAACCTTATGTTGATGCTGGCGAAGATGATGCCATGGAAGCTGAAGAGGGGATTGAATGGGATGATCCTTTAAAGCCTCTTCGTGTTGCAATCATTGGCCGACCCAATGCGGGGAAATCCACACTCGTCAATCGTATGATCGGTGAGGAGCGCATGCTGACTGGGCCGGAAGCAGGCATTACGCGAGACTCTATCGGGATTGAATGGTCCTGGGAGGATGAGGAACGTAATTGGCCAGTAAAGCTATACGATACAGCAGGCATGCGTCGCCGCGCGAAAGTTCAGGAGAAGCTTGAAAAACTCTCTGTTGCGGATGGCTTGCGTGCAATTATGTTTGCTGAAGTTGTTGTGCTTTTATTTGATGCGTTAACACCTCTCGAGAAACAGGAATTGGCATTGGCCGACTTGTGTTTTCGGGAGGGGCGCGCTTTGGTATTAGCGGCGAACAAGTGGGATCTGGTAATTGATCGCGATGAGGCTTTCAGAGAGCTGCGCGAAAAAGTTGACCTATTATTGCCACAAGTGCCAGGCGTACCAATTGTGCGTCTTTCCGCGAAATCAGGTCTTGGTATTAATAGCCTTATGCCTGCGGTGACGCGCGTTTATCGCGATTGGAATGCTCGTATAAAAACGCCTGATCTCAATGATTGGCTTGAAGAGGCAACTGGTCGCCATCCGCCCCCTGCTGTTGCTGGGCGACGCATCAAGTTTAGATATATTGCCCAAACGAAAACACGCCCTCCGACATTTGTCGTTCAGTGCTCACGTGCCGACGCGGTGCCGGAATCTTATAAGCGGTATCTGATCAATTCAATTAGAGAAGCTTTTGCTATTCCGGCTGTTCCCATACGTCTGATCCTGCATAAACAGGAAAATCCGTATGAGAATAAAAAGAAGAAACGTTAAATCGCGCGCGTTGCGGTTTCCAACCATGCACGAACATCATTATCCAGTAGAGATGTCAGCGTTTCCCGCACGCGTGCATGATATGTGTTTAGCCATGTGATTTCATCTTCGTTGAGGAGGGACTTTTCGATAAGATCGAGTGAAATTGGTGCGAGTGTGATAGTTTCAAATTTCATCATTTCACGTTCACCGCCCATTACCGGAGAAAATGGTGTGACGACAATCAGATTTTCGATCCGAATGCCAAATTCACCAGATTTGTAATAACCAGGTTCATTCGAAATAATCATACCCGGTTGTAAAGCAATTGAATTTGGCCATTTGGCAATGCGTTGCGGGCCTTCATGTACGCCGAGAAAACTGCCTACGCCATGACCTGTGCCGTGATCATAATCTAGCCCAGCTTCCCATAATGGTTTGCGAGCGAGGACATCCAGTTGATGACCTGACGTACCTTGCGGAAAGTAAGCTTTCGCTAAAGCAATATGCCCCTTTAGAACCCGGGTAAACCGATCGCGCATTTCGCTCGTTGGTGTTCCGATAGGAACAGTACGGGTAATATCAGTGGTGCCGTCCGGGTATTGGCCACCACTATCGATCAGAAATAGAGAATTTTTTTCAAGTTTGCGGTTGGTGTTTGTTGTGACGCGATAATGTACAATCGCACCGTTTGGCCCTGCCCCGGAAATAGAATCAAATGAAAGATCTTTCAGATCATCGTCTTCTGCGCGGAATGATTCGAGCCGTTGTGAGGCAGTGATTTCATCAATTTCTCCACTTTGACCTTCGGTTGCCAGCCAATGCAAGAACTTTGTAACGGCGGCACCGTCTCGGATGTGTGCAGCGCGCGTGCCATTTATTTCTGCAGTGTTTTTACATGCCCTGGGCAGTGCGCATGGATCATCACCATTGACCACAATAGCACCACTTTCGTGCAGTAGCTGATTATAGGCTATTGGTGATGTAGAGTTATCAATCAATATACGTTGTTTTTTGTTACCTAATTGAGATAGAATTATTCCAACCTGGCTTTCATCATGAACATTCACATCACTACCGAGATGATCTGCCAAACTGTTGGTGAGTTTGTTCTTGTCAAAGAACAGGTCAGCTTTTCCGTCACTGTAAATAATGGCTCTGCCCAGGGGTAATGGGGACCGCTCAACATCACCGCCGCGAATATTAAAGGCCCATGCAATAGATGGTGGAGTCGTTATTAGTGCCGCATCTACATTGCGCTCCTTTAGGAGGGTCGCGATTTCCTTGCGTTTTGCTTCACTGGTTTTACCCGCAAAAATAAAGTCATGCGCAAAAATTGTTGCCGTCGGGTGTGCAGGTTGATTAACCCAAGCTTCATCAACTGGATTAATGGTCACTGCAATCAGTTTGGCTCCTGTCTTTTTTGCTGCTGCTTCAAATTCTTTCATGCTGGCTTTGGTATGTAACATCGGGTCATACCCAATCCGTTGACCTGACTTGCCATTATCGCGTAGCCATTGATGAGGCGGACAATCTGATAGGTCCTCAAACTGAAAATACTGATCATTTGTCTGATCGCGTACTTGTAGTGTGTACCTACCATCAACAAAAATAACAGCATCATCTTGCATGATGATGGCAAACCCGGCAGATCCAGAAAATCCTGATACCCACATTAACCGCTCTGCATAAGCGGGAATATATTCATTTTGGTATTCATCATCATGGGGGACAAGAAAGGCGTCGAGGCTCTGGGCTGTCATTACCTTGCGTAATGGCGGCAAATTTTTCTCCGCAAAACTGCGATCTGAAACAGGTTCGTAAGTTTGAAACATATTTGACTAACTTTGTTTGTACGCGTTACCTCCCCCCGGCTTTAATATCCTGAGTTTTGGTGAAATTGCTATTTTTTTATAAAAAAGTCAGGATATAGCGATGTCTAATCGTTAAGTTTTAACATACAGCAGAACCGGCCACGTGGGGTGATCTAGGCGGTTGATTTGTTTAAAACCGTTCATTGTATAGGCGTTTTCGACTTTCTCTTCTTGTTCGGTCATCAATCCTGCGAGCATGATGCGACCATTTTTAGTGCAATGCTTCGCCATATCAGGGGCAAGTTCAACCAGTGGGCCAGCAAGAATATTGGCAAATATAAAATCAAACGGGCCACTCTCACCAATTTCAGGATTGTCAAAGCCTGCACTTTCGAGAACGGTGACCTTATTGGCGGTATGGTTTAGATTGACATTTTCTTCTGCGATCTCAACCGATTTTGCATCGATATCAGTTGCAAGAATGTTCTTGCCCCATATTTTCGTCGCTGCAATGGCAAGAACAGCTGATCCGCAACCAAGGTCCAGGATCTTTTGTGGTGACCAACCTGCAAAGCGATCCAGCAAGGTTAAGCAACCCGCTGTAGTCGGATGATGACCAGTGCCAAATGCCTGATTAGCTTCAATCTCTATTGGAATGATATCATCATTTTCAGGAATTTCATGGCGATCGTGGGCGCCATGCAAAAGGAATCGGCCTGCTTGAACAGGCCCAAGAGACCCGAGGGCGAACTTGACCCAGTCATCATCGGGAAGTTCTTCGAGTTGTGGTTGTGCCCAATCTGGTACCTCATCCATGGTCACCGTGAATAGATGGGAAATCGCATCCATATCCGGCGGATCAGGGAAGTAAGCTTCAGCAAGCCAGTACGTGGGATGGGGTTCACCGTCTTTTTGGGCTTTTCGTAGTGAAACTGCATCTGCCGGTGGGTCAAGCGCGTCTCCCATAAGATCAGCTATAAATGCCATCTCATCTTCGCTGCCACGCCATGTGATTTTCCAGGTAGGATCATTCTTACGCATGTAGTTCTTTTCTATTGAAATTTTGTCGGTTGGCTATGTTGATGCCCGTGATATCAGCAGTTAATTTATAGCCTGTTCGAGATAAGAGAGTGGTGAAACAATTTTGATATCTTGGTTATTACGCAATTGTTCAAGAAACCAGTATTTATGTGCGGCGCCAAATGTGATGAGAACAGTTTTGGGTTTTCCTGATTTTACCTTCTCACTCGTGATCCTATCAAGAGCTATTGAGATTAACTCGTAATGCGCACGATTAATCTGTTCCCAGTCACCTGAGCCAAGATCACGGGCAAACAATTCAGCGTAAGGGGTCAATCCTTCTTTGATTATTGCGTCATAAGTATCAGTGTGAATAAAAAATGGGTCATCCTCGCGGTCTTTCAGTTTCTCATTCATTTCATCAAGGGTAGATGTATAGGACAGCCAATCATCAGCGCGGCTCTCATCGCGGGCAAGCTTGTTTAGGGCCGTAGTACGAAATTCTGCCATAGGCTGTGTCCATGCGGCGGTAGGAATGATTTCAAATTCCATTTCATTGGTTAGTGGAAAGATCACATCCACATATTCTGGAAACCTTGCAACCCTTGGTTCTGTGACTTTTCCCGTTTCTATAAAACCTGTTCTGGCATCATCAAAACGGTCAGGTGGAATTTCTGTCAAGATATAATCAGGTTTGATGGCCTCGATAGTGCTTTTTAGTAAAGACAGCGAATATTTATCGCTAGTTAGGTGGGCGTTGTGGATCATTCCCAGAAAGATGACACGTGTGGTGTTGGTTCCTTGCGCATGCTCAGTGGCGTTTTTCTCTGCCTTCGAACACCCTATGGTTATGCACAGCAGGAATATCAGAAATATTTTCGGCATAATGATTTCTTTTTCTCTTTATGAATATTGGTTATCCAGCTTCCAGATAGCTATCGATGACTTTTTTTTCACCTGAATGTTCAAAATTGACAGTTAGTTTCTGTCCTTCAGAGTCAGTGATTTCACCATAGCCGAATTTTTGGTGAAAAACTCGCTGCCCGACTGCAAATTTAGATTTTCCCGGTGCACTAACAGAAACAGTTTTTGCGCGACCTTCAATAATGGGTGCTTTACCGACATGACGACTTCCAGCGGCACGGGCCCTTTTCCAACCGGGATTGTCATAATATTCATTAGTACCAGCAGGCTCGGTATCGAACCGTGAATGATTGTCAAAAGAGGATGCAGCATTGCCATAAAGGCCAGGCTCTGAATGAACCTCCACATGGTCTTCTGGTAATTCATCAATAAAACGGGACGGCATTGCTGTATCCCATCGTCCATATTTCTGGCGGTTTGCGGCAAAGGAAATACGGCAACTTTCTTCAGCGCGAGTGATGCCCACATAAGCAAGGCGTCGCTCTTCTTCCAGGGCTGCAGTGCCACCTTCGTCGAGAGAGCGTTGGGAAGGAAATATTCCTTCCTCCCAGCCAGGAAGAAACACCACAGGAAATTCCAACCCTTTGGCGGAGTGCAATGTCATCAACCAGACCTGTCCGTCAGCAAACCCTTCATTATGCTCAGCCACCAATGCAACATGGTCCAAATATGATTCAAGGGTTTCGTATTCTGAAACAGCCTGCACCACCTCTTTGAGGTTATCGAGCTTGCTTCCGGCTTTAGGTGATTTTGAGTTTTTCCAATAATCTGTATACCCGGACTCTTCGAGAATAAGTTCCGTTAGGTCACGCGGAGACTGGTTTTCCATTTCTTGTGACCAGCGCTCTACCATTCCAATAAACCGGCCGAGCTTGGTTTTTCCTGCCCCTTTGAGGTCGCCGTTTTCCAGCAACATTTTAGATGCTGTGAGCAATGGGATATCGCGTGCTCTCGCAAACTGATGAATTGTCTGCATGGTTTTGCCGCCAAGACCGCGTGCTGGTTTGTTGGCAATGCGATCAAAGGCAAGATCATCAGCATGGCTTCTAACCAGGCGCAAAAAGGCAATTGCGTCACGGGTCTCTTCGCGTTCATAAAAACGTGGCCCCCCTACGACGCGGTAGGCAAGACCAAGTGTATTGAAGCGCTCTTCAAACGCCCGCATTTGAAATGAAGCTCTAACAAGAACGGACATTTCATTGAGGGTTCTGCCCTTGAGTTGTTCAGATTCAATGTCATCACAGATGACCCGAGCTTCCTCTTCTCCGTCCCAGACTCCGCGTATGTTGACTTTTTCTTCATCTTTGCGATCGGTCCAAAGGGTTTTCCCAAGTCTGTCCTGATTGGCGCTGATAAGGCCGGAGGCAGCAGCAAGAATAGCCGGAGAGGATCGGTAATTGCGTTCCAGACGGATTACTTTGGCACCGGGAAAATCTTTCTCGAAGCGAAGAATGTTTTCCACTTCTGCGCCGCGCCAACCATATATGGACTGATCATCATCTCCTACACAGCAT
>CAZGVP010000029.1:0-15424 GCA_964529135.1 uncultured Caulobacterales bacterium
GCCTGGTGGCAATAATATGAACAATTACTGACATTGTTGGTGCCATAGATACGGGCAATGAGTTGGAATAAAAACCCGGCCTCATTAGAGGAACGCCCTGATGCATAGAAGAAACTGCGATCCGGCTTTGTTGCGCGAAAGCGACCAGCAGCAAGGTCCATCGCTTTATCCCAACCTATCGGTTGAAAATGATCTGCATCTCTAGCTTTATAGATGGGATGGCTAAGTCGACCAAGATGCTCCAGCTCACGTGCTGACAATTCACGCAATTCAGCCAGTGAATGCTGAAAAATTTCTTCAGGGATTGCAGGCTGAATGTCTGTTGATTGCGCTTGTACGCTCTTGTTGCAAACAGAAGGAAATTCACCCAGCTCATTGGTCATACCACCAAGCTGTCCGCCCATACCAAAGGCACAGGCCTTACAGGTGTTCTTTGCATTTAAGGCTTTGGTTGATTTACTGATACCAATACGCCGCACGGTTTCCAGTGTATAAAGTACTTTTTTTAAACCACCGCCAACGGGCTGTGTGCCCATATTGATCTCCTGAATTGAATGTGCAGAGTTAATATATCGAACCGTTTAGAGTCTTGCTAGCAGAAGACGGAGTAAAAATGATTGTTGGGGTTATTCTTGCAGGCGGTGCTTCTTTACGGATGGGGCAGGGGGATAAAGCCTATGCAATGTTTCGCGGCAAGCGCCTTGTTGATCATGTTTATGCACGGTTTAACCCGCAAGTCATGCGATGTGTTATCTCTGGTTCCCAGGAATACGGGCTTGGGCTTGATGTTGTTGATGATAATACAAATGGTTTTGCTGGTCCGGTTCAAGGAGTGTTGTCTGTAGCTGCCTGGTTGAGGGCACATCATCCGGCGGTTCGGAGGTTTGTTACTGTGCCAGTGGATGGACCGTTCTTGCCTATGGATATTGTGCACCGATTAACCAGGAAACCGGGATCAGCAATCGCCTCTACAACTGGTTTTGCGCATCCAACTTTTGCGTGTTGGGATGTCGGTGCCCTTGAAGCTGCCATGATAATTTTGCAGGGAGAAAATTCTGTATCTCTGCATATGTTGGCGACCACATGCAATGCGCGAGCAGTTTTATGGAATGATGAGCGAGTATTTTTAAATATTAATTCATATCGTGATCTGCAACAGGCCGAAGAGAGTTCCGCTAAGGGGGATTAGAGCCAGCCGCCAAGCTCTTTTCGAATTAGTTCCGTCAACATTGCACTCGCTTCAACTTCATGGTTCAGGCACGGGATTGAGAACAGATCCTCGCCACCGGCCTTTTGAAATTCTTCTTTTCCGACAATGCCAATTTCTTCAAGCGTTTCAATGCAATCAGATACAAACCCAGGTGTGATGACAGCGATTTTTTTTATGCCTCGAGTGGCAAGATCAATAAGTGTTGTATCCGTTGCAGGGCTTAGCCATTTTTCAGGGCCAAATTTGGATTGAAAGGTAAGCGGCGAAAATTCCTCCGTCCATCCCATTTCTTCACGTAATAGTCGTGCAGTCTTGGCGCAATGACAATGATAGGGATCGCCATTTTGAAAATAGCGCTCTGGCAGACCATGAAAGGAGATGAGGATGCGTTCAGGTTTAAAATCGAGGCTTTTGAGATGGCGTGTTGTTACAGCGCCCAGGGCTTCAATATAGGCGGCGCTATCATGAAAAGCTGGCATGGTACGAATGGCCGGTTGCAAGGGCATGGTCATGAGGGTGCGGAATACTTCATCATTTACAGTGGCGGTGGTGGTCGCAGAATATTGTGGATAAAGCGGTACGGTAAGAATACGAGTGCACCCTATTTGGGACAATGCCTTAATGCGTTCGCGTATGGATGGCACACCATAACGCATGGCCCAGTCAATGATGATGGTATCATCTCCTACAGCGGCCCGCACACCTTCAGCTTGCATGCGCGTATTATACCGTAATGGAGATTCATTGCTTTCCTCGCGCCAGATTTTGGCATAAGCGCGACCAGTTTTAGCTGGTCTGGTATTGAGAATAATTCCATGGAGAATCGGTAGCCAAAACGCCCTTGGGTAATCAACCACACGTTTGTCCGATAAAAATTCACGCAAGTATTTCCGCACAGACCCTGCATCAGTGCCTTCCGGGGTGCCAAGATTAACCAGCAAAACGCCAGTTTTCTCAACGGGAATAATTGGATGGTTATCAGGCAGGGGGGCGTTGGTCATTATTTTGTGTAATCCAGATTTAAGATAGGACTTCCTATCATAAGCCTTGACGCAGGTAAGGTGGTATTTTGCCTCGATTGAGGTGTTTGTGGGTATCCTATGTTACCGCCTGATTGCATCCGGTGACCTCGGGCATTGCCTTGAATAATTTGTCTCGCACCCATTTATGCCGCTCGTCATGGGTCCAGTTTGGATGCCATGCACCGTTGAGAGAATAGCCGGGAACATCAATGCAGGAGGGAAGGATTTTCAAATTGTTTTTATCAAGATTTAGCAACGCTTCTGGCGCCGTGATAATACAATCTGTATAGTGAATGATAGGCAATGCCAGTAAAAATGCATCTGTACGATAGGCGATGCGTCGTTCTAGCCCTTGCTCTGCAAGAATACGGTCAACAATCCCGACCTTGCTGCCTTCTGGTGTTACCAGTACATGCTGTAATTGCGTAAACCGTTTTAAGGTTAGCTTACCATTGCCAATAGGGTGATCTTTTCTAACGGCACATAAGTAGTTTTGATTGAGTATTTTGCGGCGAACAAATTGATCGATATCCAAGGATGGCGGCAAGTTCATCAAGGCGATATCTGGTACAATCACCATATCGATTTTACCAGAAACAAGATCTCTGCTGACCTCAAGAGAGAGGTTAATAATATCAAGATCAAGGCCTGGTGCCGCTGGTGCAATCACTTTTGCCCAAGCGCTGGCAACCATGGCACCAACATAATCCTTGCAAGCAATTCGAAAGCTTCCTCTTTGGCTAGTAACATCAAAATTGTCTGTTATCCGTAGCACATCCCGGCAACGTTCAACCGCGTGAGCGACCACAGGCTGTAACTTTTCAGCCATGGGGGTGGGAGCCATTCCATTACCGGATTTAACTAATAAGGGGTCGCTAAACACTTCCCTCAACCTGGCTAATGCGCGGCTGGTAGCTGGCTGTGATAACCCTACCCGATCTGCAGCAGCGGTGACATTGCGTTCAGTTAAAAGCCAATGCAATGGCAATAGGAGGTTTAAATCAAGGCTCTCAAGGTGTTTTTCTGACATGTGTTTTTGATATTATCTCTATGCGACGTATGCATTTGAAGCATACTGTATTCGATCCCATATAGCAATCATCGAGTTTGAAACATTAACCTAACTGATGAGGAGATTATCATGATCCGACAAACTATTACTTTTATTGCCCCTTTTGCCATTGCGTTATTGATTTCAGGTGACGTGCAGGCTGGTGCTGACCAGGATGGCGTAAAGCTGTGTCGAGCCGAGATGTTGACGCAAATGCCAGCCTTGGAAAATGCTGCCGATATTAAATTTCGTTCTGTTCGTGGGGGACGGTTGCGTCATTTTACGTTTGAATACAAAACAACTGATGGAAAACAAAAAGCTGTGTGCAAGGTTAAACGCGGGGAAATCGTTGGTATCGATTGGTCATAATCGTTTGCTTAAATATTGATCAGCTCTGAATGCAAAAAACCACGCCGGTCAAAGGACTGGCGTGGTTTGTAGCTTTATGCGCTGTGTAGTTATTGCTACTGCACGATCATCGATATCCACCCTCCAGGCGGTAGCAGCTTATTTGACGGATATCGCTAACCTGCATCAATTGGATGCGAGGCTTATGCGAGGGCTAAAACTGCGTAGACAGCTGGAGTGAATGTAAGGGCTACGGCAAAAGCGATAAAGGCAAGGCCGCGTACTGTATTTTGGGTGTTCATTTTTATGATCCTTTTAAATTATGCATTCAAGATGCAAGGGGGATATAGGGATAAACATTAAATCATTGAAATGGATAATTAATATAAGCTATATTCATTTCATGAATTTAGCTGGAATTGACCTTAATCTCATTTTGGTGTTCGACGCGGTAATGCGTGAGCGCAATGTTACGCGAGCGGGGGAGCGGATTGGCTTGTCGCAGCCGGCCGTCTCCAATGCGCTTAATCGCCTGCGTCACCACCTGAAGGATGATTTGTTCATTCGCTCGCCAGACGGCATGAAAGCAACGCCGCGTGCTCATGAGTTAGCCGAGCCAGTGCGCCGTGCCTTGCATCGGTTGGAGGTAGCCCTTGATCCGGTGGCCTTTGACCCTGCAATTTCCGATCGGGTGTTCAGGATTGTTACCTCTGATTATGCGTCCACCGTGTTAATGCCAGATATTGTGCGCCATGTATGGGATGTTGCTCCGCAAGTGGATTTGCGTCTTATATCTGAAACGGTAACGGCGGAGCTGCTGGAGCTTTTGGATTCACAAGAAGCAGACTTCGCGTTAACCACGGCTGCCAAACTGCCGGAACGATTTCACCATGTAGAGCTGATTGATGATCATTATGTGCTTTTAATGGGGAAAGGTCACGAGTTGGCGTACGGTAAAATCACCCTTGAGCGGTTTGCCAGTTTCAATCATCTTCTCATTAGTCCACGTGGGGATAATCATGGGTTTGTTGATGATGCGTTAGCGCGGGAGGGATTGCACCGGCGTGTGGCAATGAGTGTACCCAGATTTTCACAAGCGCCAGGAATATTAGCGGCATCGGATATGGTGTTAACAGCGCCCCATCGTCTGGCGGAGCGTTATGCCCCTATGTTTGATCTGGTGGAGCGCCCAGCGCCGATACAAGGCCCACCATCATATTCACGCTGGAAACTGATTTGGCATGAACGCCTTGCAAGCCATCCTGCCAATCAATGGTTCCGGGAGATGGTGGAAGAGTTGTTTGTTGATTAGGGGGTGTTGGTTTAAACACAACAAACAGGTGAGGTTCATCAAACCGTCTGCTCAAATGGTAAGAGTATGACAAGGGCCTGTTTTGTTATATAGGTATTACGCTGTATCTATTGTGCGCCTGGCCTTAGCCCCAGAGATAGCTCTAGCTTCTTGATCGTTTCGCCTATCGCAATATGAGTTTTATCGCTGAGTAAGCTTCCCCTTTGCGCAAGCCGAAGGTCATCCAGTGCACCGGGGTAATCTTGTGTTGACAGGCGAAGTGAGCCGCGCATTTGATGGAAAAGAGCGCGTTCGGCAGGAGACATATCTTTCTTGTATTTTTCTTCTATCTTGTCGAATGCAGCTTGCGCTTTGTTATACTTCTTTGCTCTGGTCTTGCTTCTCGCCTTCTTAATCTGTCCAAGAAAGCTTTTCCTGATATCATAACTTGGTCTAGTGCTTAATAAAAAAGTAATCCTTGTAACAATATTTTTCCTTACAACCGGCACACCATCAACAGTCTTTGGATCGTATTTCCATTTTGTTAAAGCGTTAATTGCTGACCTGTTAAAACAGCTTTTAGATGTTTCCAAAACCCTTGGTTTCTCTGGTTTGCCTTTAGTGGAAACATCGAACTCAAGGACTACATACTCTTCTAGGCCTGCAAGACGCTGGCAAAAATCAGGATATTTGGGAGGAACACGATATATAGGTTGAGCATCATATTCATTGATTTTGGTTTCATCGTCTAATTTGAATGTGATTGTTGTTTCTGTTGCTTCTTGTTTTGTGCGCTTACCTTGCTCTGTACGCGGGGTAAAAGTCCACCTGGATGCGGCGGCGATAGCGTTATCATTAAAACATGGGTCGCTTGGTGATGTAATGCGTATGTTTTCAACTTCACCTGCAGTAGTGATGTCATATGTAAGTGTCACTTTGTGTTCAGAAGAGTTTTCCTCATTTTTCACCTTGCAAGATGCAGGATATGTTGGGGCAATGCGTCTTTTTGGGTTAGCGGGAATGATATCCTGAAATGCTGCATATGCATTGATCTGAGCAATGTGGAATATGAGTAATAAAAATATTGCGCGTATGAAAGCCATGATAATTCCCTTAATAGAAATGTAATATTTATAAATAACAAATACAATACAGATAATTGCCTCTGTGTATTTTAATCCATTATTGGCAGTAAATATAGGATATAATATGAATGTTGAAGGTGCCCAACCGGGTTCCAGTGTCACCTATTATAAGCTTATTCATATGCTATTTCACGGCAGGCCTTATGCCTAGAGCTTTCTCAAGGTTGTCGATCATCTCGCCAATTGCTATTGTAGTTTTCTCATCAAGATATCTACCCTTCTGCGCAATACGCAAATCATCCAGTGCTCCGGTATAATCTTTTCTGGACAGGCGAAGCGCCCCGCGCATCTGGTGAAAGAGCGCTCTTTCGGCAGGCGAAAAGTCATCCCCGTATTTGTTTGTGATGTCGTCAAGTTTCTCTTCGGCCTTATCTAATTTGTTCGCATTCAACAAGCGGCTGACACTCTTGATTTTTTGGACAAAACCGCTTCTCAGGTCACGCGGTGAGCGCGAAGTACCGGTTTTTTTCAACAAATAAGTAATCCGTGTAATAACATTTGGTCGAACCACGGTGAGACCATCAACAGTTTTCGGATCATACTTCCATTTTTCAACAGCAGCGATTGCGGATTTATGAAAGCACTTTCTTGTTGACTCGATAATTTTGATATTTTCCGGCGTGCCTTTTGCGGAAACATCAAACTCCAGAATAACATATTCTTCACTGCGGGCCCTTCTCGCGCAGCCCTCTGGGTATTCCGGAGGAACGCGGTAAATGGGCTGGGCGTCATATTCCTTAACTTCTGAAACACTGTTATATTTGAAAGTGACCGTCGTTTCTGTGCCTTTTTGTATAACCTTTTTGCCGTTAATTGTGCGCGGGTTAAAACGCCAATGTCCTGCCGCCGCAACGGCGCTTTCCTCAAAACATGGATCGGTTGAAGAGATAACCTTAATATTCTTGACGGTCCCGGTTGTTGAAACGTCATAGGAAAGCAAAACCTGATGGTCTGGAGGGGCGTTACCATTTTCAGGAAAGCAACTTGCTGGATAAGGGGGGGGCAGGGCGCGAAAGTGGTGAGGCTGGAACAATTTTGTCCTCATCAGCTAACACGGCAGAATGCAACGATAAACTTGTTATGGTTGCGAGTAGGCCCGCAAATAGAAATAAATATTTCATCTACATCTCCCCTTTTTGAAATATATGGTCGTTACTTTCGTCCCTGGCCTCCAAACAGTCCCAAAAACTTCTTCTTTGGTTTTCGCTTGAGCATATCTTCTGTGGCACTGGCGCCGCCGCTATCGAGATAGTTGATCTCCCTGCGCAGGACGCGGAAATCGGTTTCTTTGAGAGAGGCTAACAATGCCTGGCGGGGGTCACCTTCAGCAGTATACTGACGGGTTTCGCGCCCTTCGGGGTTGCCATATGCAAAGCGTGTTGCATCATCATATTTGCTCTGACGTTTTTTTGCTTTTTTCGCAAGACGTTTTTCTTCCTCGGAGAGCTTCCAGCTTAGCGCTGCAAAGGCGCGCTCGGCAGGGGCTTCAAAATCTTGCGGCAGGAACTTGTTATCCGTTGACCGCCATTCACGTCGATCAGGCACATGAATATTGTCAATACCGGTGCCGGTGAGCTTGCGAGAGGTTTGTTGCTCAAACCCGGACCAGATTTTTTTGAGATGATCAGACATGGGGTTCTCCTGATACCGGTTATTTATTTGGTGTTTGTTTCATCATTTCCAGCCCGTTATTGCGGGTGATCACGGCAACATCTACAGGTCCGCCGACGGTCTCGATGGAGTTCATGACTTTTTGCTGGAAGGAATTGAGATTAATCAATGCGGCGGCGGTCTCGCCCAGTTCTTTTTTGGGGAGAACGCCAACAGCACGATAAATCGGTCTGGTGTGAACGGCTTCCTGATAGGAATTGATAGAGCCAAAAAATTCACGGATCGCAAAACCAAGATTGTTACGGCTGTAATCATCAAACATGGATTGGCGTTCGGCATCTGACAGATTGGGCACACGGCGAATGATGTCTGTTACAACGCGTACGGAAAGCTCTAATGTTTCGCCATACATAAACCGCATCAAATAAGGGTCCATCCCGGTTAAAAATGTGCGGATCATCCGGTCTTGCGCAAAGGTTTCCACAACCGGGCCGGCATCCGCGCTCATATCATTGCCCCGGTCCTGTTTGCGTTTGAGAATACCAAGAACAACGCTGGACGTCAGGTAGGAGCGCATGGCTGGGAATTGCCCACGTGAGCCAAAGCCAGCAACCACAATACCAGTATAGTTTTCAAAGAAGGCATCGCGAGTGGCTGCATAAACGGCAATGTCGCGTAACTTGTTTTTTGTGTCTTCGGAGACGGCGAGAACTGCATGCTCTGCCTTTAATGAGCCAAGGAGGCTATCGATGAGTTGATCAATCTCGCCGGAATAGCGCCGTCGAACTTGTTGATCCATACCTTTTGGAAAACATGGCAAATCAATACGTGGAGAGCCGTCTGGATATTGTTGATAGCTGCTGTGTAGCTCTCGCACCACAAACTCAAAGATTGCAGAGATGTGGTCGCGTACTTTGTCAGCGTGTTCACGTTTAAAATATTCAACCTGCTCATCAAAATCTTCGGCAACGAGGGTTAGGACCACTGCAATAGTTTTAAAAAATTCTGTATCCTGATGATCAGCTGGAAAGAGATCAGGGTTACCTGATAAGAACTCCATAAAATCCGCGCCATAAGCATCGACCGTATCGAGGGTGCGTCCGGCCATCTGTTCACGATAGAGCGAAATCACTGTTTCCCAAGGCGTCGACATGATCTCGGCATTATTATAGATCATCACGCCTACCGGTGCGCCTTCCACCAGCGGAAACAGTTTATCCTCCGACTGATAGGTTTTCAGGAAGCCCGGCCCGGAAATAGTCACCGCACTATCCGATGCCATGGCAACGGTCTTGCGGTTCATCAATACGACTTCAGATGTCATTTGCCCCTCACGGTCATACCAAAAAGCCTATTTCCAACCCAAATCTGCTTATGGGCCGGTTCAGGCATCATTAACCATTGATATTAGCCGGAAAACCGGGGATTGAAAACGGAAATGCCAATGATTGAGCCATTAAGGTCATGATCGGCGCTTGATTGCGGTAAATAGGTGACGCTCGCAACCGTTAGCTACTCAGCAAGTTAACGGGCTTGGCTTGGGGTTGGCCACCCACTCCCCTCAAATCGATAAGCCTCTCTCATGCTGGCGATATCAGCCAGTTTTGTCTCCAATGGCTGCCAATCATCCATTTCGGCAATTGCGGCCCATATTGCTTCCACTTCGTCAATAAGCATGGTGCAAGGGGTATTTTGCTCAAAATAGGGATGGGCAAGGCGGTCGGGCATTAGGTTTTCAGCGTCTAACAAGGGTTTTATAGTTAATTTAAATGTTTCGGACCCGTAAAGGTCATTGATAATACTGGATTTTGCCCGTTTTTCTGACTTGCACCCACAAAACCAGTCAAACATCACTTGTTCAAAGGGAGCTTTGACATCCGTCATCCAACGCAAGAGTGCCATGATATCATCAGCCTCGTTGGTTATTCGGGCTGGATCACGTCGCAGACCAAGGCGAGTATAGAAGGTGTTGGCCATGGCTTGATCATATTTGTTGGTAAATGTCTTCAGTCTTTCGGTCAGAGCTTCCGGGCTCACCAGCAGGGTCAAGGCCCCGCCCAATTGCGCCAGATTCCAGCCAGTGGCCTCACCTTGACGGCCATATGCATAGAGACTTGTTTGATCGAAATATGCTGCAGTAAAGCCGGGATCGACAGTCGAGATAAATCGCCAAGGCCCGTAATCAAAACTCTCACCGGTGACATTCATATTATCTGTGTTCAGTACACCGTGAACAAATCCAGCGGCCATCCATTGTGCGGCGAGCCGGGCCGTTTGCAAAATTACCTGTTCGTAGAAGGTTAAAATGCGATCTTCCCCATGAAGCCTTTGTAGGCCCGGATAAAAATGCGTGATGCAATAGTCCACGAGGCGCTCGATCGCCTCGCTATTTTTCTCCCAGGCAAGGCGTTGAAAAATACCGAAACGAACATGGGAATGAGAAAGCCGCACGAGCACGCATGAGCGCGCAGGGGAGGGCTCGTCTTGCCGCGAGAGGGCTTCGCCGGTTTCGATGATGCTGAAGGTTTTAGAAGTGTAAACCCCCAGTGCTTCGAGCATTTCGGTGGCGAGTATTTCTCTTACACCGCCTTTTAAAGTAAGCCGCCCATCACCCTGCCGAGAATATGGCGTTTGGCCAGTGCCCTTGGTACCCAAATCCAGTAATCGCCCCTGATCATCGCGTAATTGGGCATATAAAAACCCGCGCCCATCGCCTAAATCAGGATTATAATGGCGGAATTGGTGGCCGTGATAGCGAATGGCAAGCGGTGACGGCAGATTCTTGGGTAAAGGTTCAAAGCCTTTAAAGAATAATGACCATTCCGTATCCGAAATGGCATCCAGGCCGATTTTCTCAGCCCATCTTTGATTGCGGTAACGGATAATAGACTGGGGGAAATCCGCTGGCAGAACTGGATCAAAAAAAGGCGCGCCGGAAGCGCTGTCATCTGCTAGAGAAATATAGTGCGGGGCTGGTCGATAGGTAGAAGAAAAGGGCATGGCTTAATATCTAACAAGATAGACTGTCAACGAATAGCAGGTTGGCGGATTTGTGACTGGACTGTGTGCAGGCTATGACTGCATTGTCTAGGGAAGAAGGAGCCCTTAACGCAATTTCTCGAGTGACCCACGAGATTGGCATAACTTTGAAGAGGATACCGATGTGATGAAACAAACTCTTAACAGGACCCTAAAATTATCATTCATGGCGATTTCGCTTGCTGCAATTGCCGCATGCGCGAGCACTACGCCCTATCAACAGGCGAATGGCCGGGGTGATGGATATTCTGAACAAAAGATTGAACGGGATAAATATCGCATTAGTTTCAGCGGTAATTCCCTGACGGATCGTGCAACGGTAGAAAATTATGTTTTATATCGGGCTGCAGAAGTGACGATCCAGACCGGAAACGATTATTTTATTATGTTGGAGGATTCAGAAGATATAAGGCGCTCTTTTAGAACGAGTGGAACAAGTTTTGGCGGCGGCGGTTTTGGTCGACGCGGGTTCTTTTATGGAGGCTTTGGGGGGGGCTTTCGGGGGGGCTTCGGCGGTTTTGGATCTACTCACTCGACCACACGTGAGCGCACTGAATATACAATTGGCGCGATTATTCAGGTGTATAAAGGTGAAAAACCGGCCTCAAATCCAACAGCCTATGACGCGCGCTCTGTTATCGATAGCCTTGGTGGCAGTATTCAGCGCCCTGTCAGTTAAGTTTGGTATCTGACTTAAATAAAAAAAAGGCGACCTGAAAATTGGTCGCCTTTTTTAATTTGTTTATAGTTTGAGCTTTAGTCGAGCATTTGCTCGCTGCCAAACCGGGTCATGGCGAGAAATATAACGACAACCGAAGCCCCTAAAGTCGTCAGCATACCGCCGAAATATTGCTCGATAGGCACTTTTCCTTCAAGCAGCAATTCTTTTAGCACAAAGATTTGGTTGAAACCCGGTACATAGCTGAGTGCACCATCATAACTTACATCCATAAAAGCTGGAACGAAAGAGATTGCCATTGGAACGAGCATCACCATTGGCATGTATGTCATTGCTTCGCGATAACTCTTTGCAATAGTTGCCAGGAATGTTTGTAGGCTGGTCATAAAGAAGGCGAGCATACTCATGGAAAAAGCCGCCAGTGAAATGGTTTTTACATCAAGGTAGAAAGTGACACCAAGCTTTTCTAATGGGGACTTACTGATAAACAATCCTCCCATATAAAAAGCAATAAGGGAAAAAAGAACGCCCAACATTGCCAGGGTCAACCATTTGCCAATGATCAATGTGCCTGGAGAAACTGGTTGCGTTAACAAAGGTTGTAACGTGTGGCGTTCGCGCTCTCCTGCGATGACATCAGCGGTTGCCGAGATCGTGCCACTGATGGCGCCCAGCAAAAGTAGAGTTTGCAACATGCCTGCTAACTGGTTACTTCGGCCGCCCGAAGGGGTGAGATCATATTCTTCGATATCAATGGCGACGGTACGCGCAGGAGAGACCCCCCTTGCAACAAGGCGAGCCTGTTCAACGGTTCTGTTGTAGGCTTTTATGAGCCGGTCGACTTGATCACCATTCCCATCTGCAGCGTTATCTTTACGATTTACATACAGGCTCACAGTAGCAGGAAGGCTGTTGAGATAGTTTTCACGAAAATCAGGCTCAAGAACGATGATTATCTCTTTAGATTGAAGGTTATCTTTAGCCCCTTCAAGAGTCTCATAGTTTTTAAAAGTTATATTTTGTTCTTCCAAAAATGTGATGAGGTTTGGAGCCATTTCAGCGCCGACAACAGCAGCCGTAATTTCCGGTTCACGGTCCGCTCTGCTGGCAATCATAGCGATCAGGAAATAAGCATATAAGGGCATGCCAAATGCAATACCAAGCAGCGTCAACATGGAACGACGGTCACGGAAAATTTCACGCCATTCTTTTTGGATAATGTTTGTCAAATGGGAAATCATGTTAACCTGCCTCGTTGATAAGAGAAACAAATGCGTTTTCGAGTGAGTCTGCTCCGGTCTGGGAGATAAGAGCGCCCGGGGTGGAATCTGCAATGATATTGCCCTGGTGGATAACCACTACACGGTCAGACAGTTCATGAACTTCGGCCATTACATGGCTCGACATTAAAATGCACTGGCCATTATTGCGTCTATCCTGCAGGATAGACCGCAAGAGACGGATATTCATGACATCAAGGCCGCGGGCAGGTTCATCAAGCATCAAGTTTTGTGGCTTATGAATAAGGGTTCTCGCCAACGCGACCTTCATGCGCTGTCCTTGTGAAAACCCTTCTGTGTAGCGATCAATAATATCTTCCATGTTAAGGATCGATACAACCTCATCCATGGCGTCATTGAGTTTTTGTCCTTTGAGGCCATGAAAGCCAGCGAAATAGGCAATCTCTTCTCGGGCTTTCAAGCGTCGATACAGGCCAAACTGATCTGGGAATACGCCAAGGCGACGGCGCGCTTTGTTGGGGGATTTTCCAACATGGACATCATCTACATGAGCGCTGCCATCATCGACTTTAATAACCCCTGCAATCGCACGCATGGTTGTGGATTTTCCCGAGCCATTGGCGCCGAGTAAGGTTGTGATCTCGCCATCACGGGCAACAAAGCTTGCATTATCAACAGCTGTTACGTTGGGAAATTTTTTGACGAGTTTTTCTACTTTTATCATTTCTATCCCCTCTGATTTACGGGTTTGGGCCAAATCGACCAACCACATAAGCGGGCCGAGAAATATTATTCAGGCAGTCAGCATCAATTTTTTCAAGATCACCATGGTCCAGAAATTCCGCAATGACCTTATCTGAGCAACCATTGCCAGTTATGGAGTGACCAACATTATTGATGACAATGTGTTTGCTGTTGGGAAGGTGTTCGGCCGCTGCGGCGCCAAGCACAGGCGGTGTGATGGGATCAAGGCTACCAGAGAGCAGCAAAGTTGGCGTCGCTACTTTTACAGGTGCGTTGTAATCTGCCGGGACATCACCAATAGGCCACACAGAACATGCATCTTTCAGGAATGATTGATAGGCACCGGGAAAGACTGATTGCGCGATTTCATCTTCGCGCGTCTTCAGGGTCGGTATTTCCTCAGCGCATTGAACCGACAAGAATAATCCCATGGCAACACCGCCATTATTTTCCTGATTACCAAAATCAGTAAGTGCTAACCATGGGTCAAAATTATCCTGTTTTGCCTGATCAATAATAAACGGAATTATTCTGGCTGCATGAGGCGCATAAAGAGGGTTTCTAAACCCTGAGAGAAATAGTTCTTTATTAATCGTCAATTCAAAACCATCGCCCTCGAGAACGCCAAGTGATTTTGGCGTTACGTCCAAATTGTCCAGCAAAGTTGCAAGGTCATTTTTCAGGTTGGGAAAAGCAGCACTGCAATCTTTTGTAAGGAGGCAATTATCAACTACGTTGTTGAGTGTATCGCCTGCATATTTAGCATCATTGATATAAGCGGGAACATGCGGTGGGGCGACACTATCAAGAACCATGGCGCGAACATATTGTTCGTGGTTTTTGGCGTATAATAATGCTGCTCGCGTACCATAGGAAATGCCCATAAGGGAAATTTCTTCATGCCCTAACGTTTGGCGAACCACGTCTATATCCTGAATAAACTCGGCGGATGTGTAATAGCGTGGATCGTGATCATTATCTGCAAGGCAAGCTCTTGCAATGCTGTCACCACTTTCCAGCGGGTTTTGTGAGAGCTGGCAAGAAAATGGTTTTGACCGACCAGTGCCGCGTTGGTCAATGAGCACGAGTTCACGGCCGCGTCTTGCCTGGCGAAGGACCAGATCATAAAAATCGCCAAGTTCACTTGCGCCTTGTCCAGGGCCACCCGCCAGAAAGTATAATGGTTCTTTGTCTGGTTGTCCGCCGCTAGGGGGGAGTAGCGTTACATGAATATCGATAGTCTTGCCGTCAGGAGCCTTATGGTTCTCGGGAATATTGAGAATAGCACACTGCGCTAGCTCATCGACACCTTTGATATGGCAGGGCTCTAACTCAAAATTTTCCTGCGAGGCTTGTGGTTGGGTTGCGGCATGCAGGTTGGTAGCGCAACCAGCCAATACCAACAAAGCAAGAGCCGATTTTTTCTTCATTATTATACTCCTTAATTGGTTTTTCTTATTAAGTTCATTGTTTGGTTTGTCAGGAATTTAGTTATTTTTTTCGTCTTTCCGGTCATCTTCAAAAACCTCTTCAATGCGCATTTCAAATAGGCGCGCAATCTTAAATGCTAGCGGTAAAGACGGGTCATATTTGCCGGTTTCAATGGCGTTGACACTTTGCCGTGAAATATCAAGGTGGCCAGCGAGATCGGCTTGAGACCATTTTCGTTCGGCGCGCAGGACACGTAGTCTGTTTTCCATAGGGTTAACGCATCCTCAGCCACCAGAAAATCCAAACAATGCCGTAACAAAGCACTTGAGCCAGTACAGCGGCGTAAATGCCTGCAAAGAAAATATCGTGAGGAGTTGGGGTATCCGGCATTACCCAGGCAAACATATGAATCGTGTTCAGGCCTGCGAGCGAAAAAACGCAAAATACGACCACCAGAGCAATGCCAAATGATGATCCCCAATACCATGAAAATTTGTGGGCTTCTTTTGCGGTTTCGTCGAGAAAACGCCAGTAGAAAATGGACCCCACAAACAGGATCCCGAGGATAATCACCCATAGCTGCTCAGGGATCGAAATTCCCATTTGTTGAAC